>CAZLYW010000008.1:0-25800 GCA_964563915.1 uncultured Candidatus Peribacteria bacterium
AAGCAGATGACAATGGACATCTAGAATCCGCGCAGCTTGCTGCGCGGTAGTTCAATATAGCGGATTTTGCCCTTACTTTGAAGGGAATTTGTCACTGCGACCTTCTCACCAAGAGGATACCATCATTCGGTCTTTCGACGTGAAAATGCTACTCTGTTCTCAATATGGTACAGAAAAAGCGAGGAGCAGCCCCTCTTCATACCGGCGAAATTGTCCTCTACACCGCCGATAACGGGCAGACCAAGCTCGATGTTACCTTGGAAGAGGAGACAGTCTGGCTCTCCCAAAAGCAACTAGCGGAGTTGTTCCAAAAGCGTGTTCCTACGATTAACGTCCACATCAGAAATATCTTCAAAGAGCGCGAACTGGAGCGGAAATCAGTTATTAGAAAATTTCTAATAACTGCCAGTGATGGAAAGACCTACGAAACCATGTTCTACAACCTCGATGTGATTATATCCGTGGGCTATCGCGTGAAATCCAAGCGCGGCACGCTCTTCCGCCAGTGGGCGCTCAAGGTGCTGCGCGATCACATCGTGAAAGGATTCACGATCAATGAGAAGCGACTCAAAGAACAGAAGGAGGTGCGGCTCAAAGAACTGGAAAAAGCGATCTCGCTCCTCCAAAATACGATGTACCGCCAAGAGCTCACCCGAGGAGAGGCGGTAGGTCTCCTGCATGTCATCACGGATTACGCACGCTCATGGGTGCTTCTGGAACAATACGATCAGAAGGCGCTCACGCTGCCGGAGCGAGGAACTCGCGTCGCACATCCCATATCGTATGAGGAAGCAACAAGGGCGATTGAGAAACTGCGAGAGGAACTCAGGAAAAAGAAAGAGGCTGGCGATGTCTTCGGCGTAGAGCGGGACAAAGGATTGCAGTCGATCCTCGGCAATCTGGAGCAGACTTTCGACGGGCAACATCTCTACGGAACCGTGGAGGAAAAAGCAGCGCATCTCCTCTACTTTGTCATCAAGGATCATCCGTTCGTAGATGGAAATAAGCGGATCGGGTCGCTCCTGTTTATCCTCTACCTCTCGCAGAACAACCGGCTGCACATGAGCAGCGGCGAACGGCGGATCAACGACAACGCACTTGTGGCACTCGCCCTCCTCGTCGCCGAGAGCAAACCGCAGGAGAAGGACATCATGATTGCACTGATTGCGAACCTGCTTCATTCCTGAACGAACAATGGGGAAGCGACTAAAATGGGCTTTAAATTGAGCTTCTTTGAAGCAAACGCGGTAAAAATGGCTTTGATGAAAAGTGGGAAATAGAGTACAATATGAACGTAAACAAATAACCATTCCCCAACTGTATATGTCACCAGAGACACCAGAGATCGGCCCAAGTGGCCCACTTGGAGGTAGGCAAGAAGCTCGGAATGAAACTGTTGAGGCACAGCAAGCCCAGCAGTTCATCAGCCGTCTCAATGCCGCTCCCATCAACTCCGACCTTCGTATGCTCATCGTTGCCTACGTTGATCGGCGTTTGCAGGGCCAGGGCCAAGAACAGGAAAAACTGCGAAAAAACTTCTTGGACGGTGTGAATAGGAATCCCGCCCCGTCTCTCCCTGAGCTTATGAGCTTTCTGATCATGCAAGGCCGGGCAGTTGTGGATGCTGACCTTGGTGATCGCATCAACCGTGGTGAGCTTCGAGGCGAAGAGATGGTTGAGAGCCTTCTGAATAGCGTTGTGAATACCGTGTACACGCGGAATGGAACAGACGCACAGGAGAACCTGCGTAACCTTGATCTCGCTACGCGCACGATGTCTGCTGTGCGTGCTCTCCGAAGTCCGAGGCGCTGATACCGAAAGATATAGTGAGTGAGACTGGGGGGTACGTCTGAAAATCAGGCTAAAAGTGGCTGTAAGAAGCGGTCTACCTGCTGCATTGCTCGCTCTGGGTATTTGAGGACATCGAGCCAGTTTGCCGTTCGGAAGTCGTCCACCAGTCCCCGCCACCACGGGCACGCGACCGTTCCGCCTATACACTACAAAATCCTCTACACATCTAGGTTCGGATCCCTCTTCCTCGCCATCATGTTTGGGCTTAATGTATGTGAAAGACATATACAAATTTTTCTGGTATAATGCTATTCATGGCAACAGAGGGAGGATTCACTATACGGCCATATCTGCCCCAGACGGAGGAGCAGCAATTACAAGCACAGGCGGATCGTTTGCGTGAGGAACAGGAAGAAAGAGAAAAGCGCATTGCTCTCTATCAATCCTTCAAGAATTCCCCTCTACATCCCAACTGTACGAGAGTGTATTACCCAGCCTGTGGAAGCGATGATGCTCTCGCGGAAGCATTTCCGAAGAGCGAAGTGCATCTGGTGGACATCAAGAAGGAATCAATCGATGAGCTGGTAAACAAACACCTCCCACCCAATGTGCATGCTGTTGAGGCGTCGATAACTGATTACGATCCTGGACCGGTTGATGTGCTTGTCGTCCATGGAGCTGACTTCGGCATGTGGATCGACAAGGCTATTAATATTGTGAAGGATGGAGGATTTGTCCTGAGCGGTGATGATGCAGCCTCTGATTTGCGAGATGAACTCCTTCATCGTCCTGATCTGGAACTTGCAGGCATTCTGCGTCCAGTGGAAGAACCAATTGCAGAAACGGTTGCTGGGGTACGGCAGGAAACTCGGCGAGATATAGAGCGAGTCTCACCAGAATTTCGTTTCGAGGAAGGACGAAGAGAGCATGCCGAGCTTGTGGAAACAGATGAGAAATTCCAGAGAGCGCATCCTGCCCTCTTCAGACATGTCCAAGGACAGTGGGAGGTGGCCAGGGCGCACGACAAAGATCAGTCCGTCCCCAAGAGCATCCTTGCATTCGCTAAAACGATAGATAGCGTTCCTATCGCTCCAAAACAGCCAGGTGCGGCTCTTTGGATCTTTCGCAAATTGTCTCGTGACGTTCAAGCTGATTCAGTTACGAGTGACCGAGTAAAATTTTTGGAAGGCGTTTTTGCTCTCGATCAGTCAGACCCCGAGCGCACTCATGCTTACGAATGCCACCAGAAATTGATAGAGCGGGAGCGAGATGTTCTCGGGACCGCTCAGGAAGACATATACTGGGACGCACTGAGCAGAGAGGCACTGCATGCCAGTCAACTAGAAGCGGGGAGAGGAGATCACGGTGCCGCTCTAGAGTGGGTGCGAAAGGCAATCGGCTATGCCTCGCGTGTGCAATCCGAATTCTATACCTTTGACTGGGTCGATTATCTCCATGGAACGGAAGCCTATCTTTCAGGCGACACAGAACGACTCCAGATGCTCGTGCGAAAGTGTAATGCCAACCGAGCGGTTGTTGAGCGCCTTCTGAATGGCCTTAAAACACGAGGAAGTCCAGATTACGCGCATGACTATGGTGGGATTGCAGTTGATGCCGATACGGATGTGCAAATACCTACCACCGAAACGCAAACACAAACTCTTATCTCGGAAGAGAATGCTCGGCACTTACAGGATCTTCTGAAACTGGACGGGCTTAAACAGATGAACCCTTTGGAAGTGGCTTGGCGTCTGGTTCTCCACAAGCATCCAGAGCTCGCAGAAGTCGTGCGTGAGCAGGACAACTCCAGCCGCTTTGATGGAGGCAGCATAATGTGTCCCACGAGCGAAGAGGAAACCCTGAAAATCACATACAACAATCTTGATCTATCCGTCATCGAAGAGCTCATGCAGCATCGTCCGAAGTCTGCCGCACTCGTCGCAGAGCAGCTCGGCATCTCGCGAGAAGAGCTGTCGCCCCTGCTCCTGAAGACGTTTATCTTCCTCCATGAATTCGGGCATGCGTACGATTACCTGCTCAATTTTCTCAAGCCGCTGCGAGACGAAAAGGACGCACTACCAAAGACCCATGCTACAGCCAACTGGCGAGCAAAGTTCAAAGATGAGATGGCAGCGCTCCCGATTCCCAATATGAATCCGTCTCGGCTTCGCATGTTTTCCATGTTCGCTCCTCTCCCCGAACTCGCCAAACAGCAGGGTGCAACTGATGAAATTGTCCGTCTTGCAGAACGTGATCCTGAGGCCGTATTGCAGCTACAAGAAGAATCCTACAAATCAGGAGAGAGTGAGAAGAGAGCGGACTCATTTGCCACAAGTATTCTCAGAGAGCATGTGCTGATGAATCTACATCACACTTCTTTGTGTCGGTAAGCATGATCTTCTGATCCTTGAGAATCAGTCTGTTCTTGAGACACCCGAGCAGTTCCCGCTTCTCCGTCATCGTCCCATGTGTGAGCAGGTATTCGACGTACTTTCGCTGGTTGATCTTCTGGGCTTTCTGTTTGTCTCCAACTCCGAGTACATCCGTTGCGAAGCGGGAGAACCGCTCGAACTCCTCGTCGATCTTCCGCTTGACCGCTGACGCATTGAGGGAAAGGCCGTCGAGAATCTCGATGAGCTGCGTGATCAACTCTTCCTCGCGGATCGCGGGCGCATGACAAGCGAGATTCCGCGAATGGGTACACCGATAATAGACGTAACTCTTCAGAGATCCATTTTTCATCTGTTTCCGTTTCTCATCGGCCGTGACGCCCGATCAGCAATGCCCGCATGTCATGAGTCGTGTGAAGGCATATTCCCTCGCGCCCCATTCACGCTCCTGTCCGGTGGAGAGGAAGCGCTGCACGTCATCGAAGAGTTGTTGAGAGATGAGCGGCTCATACCGTCCTTTGTACCACGCTCCACTTCCCACCGGATACTCGAATCTCCCCGTATAGAAGGCGTTGTGGAGAATCTTGTAGACCATACTGAGAGTGACGCGTTTCCACATATCAAAGATCCCAGAATTTCTCTCTTCTCCTGGTTATTTCTTGCCATTGATGCCACATGCCTCGCATCCGCTCATGCAGGCCTTGAAAGACTTCACCCAGAACGTGATAGTGATCGCGAAGGCGATGAGGGAGAGTGACCCCGCACTGGTGCCGAAGATCATGGTCGCCTCGCGCGCGCCCTTGAGGATGACGTAGTGGGATGCGAGCACTTCCATGAGTGCCGCGAGCGTTGTGACGAACAGCAAGACCGTCACGATCACGTGGCAGACGAAGCAGCCGGTATCGTGCGGATTCTTTTTCTTTCCGAAGAACATGAACATAGAGAGCGGAGGAAAAGACAGGATAAAACGGTAGCAGAGGTGAACGCCGTCACAAGGAAAGGAAGTGGTGGAGGTTGTCGATTGATGAGATGGCAATATTTGGCAAGCCGAGGGCTTCCTCCGCATCGGTGGCTTCCGTATACTTCGTTCATGAAGATTTCCCTCAACTGGCTCCAGGATTTCATCACCCTGACGGTCACCGATCCTCAGGAGATTGCACGACGAGTGACTGCGGGTGTTGCAGAAGTTGATGGCGTCGAGATTCTCGGAGGGCTACTCGATCACTGTTGCGTCGGAAAAATTCTTTCCATCAAAAAACATCCGAATGCCGATCGTCTTTCGCTCTGCGAGGTGCAGACGGACATGGGCGTAAAAAACATCGTGTGCGGGGGAATCAATCTGCGCAAAGGCATGCGCGTCGCATTGGCGCATGTCGGCGCGATGGTACGTTGGCATGCAACGGAAATGGTCACATTGAAAAAAACGAACATCCGCGGCGAGGAGAGTGAGGGGATGATCTGCACTGCTGCAGAACTTGATCTCACGGTGCGCTTCCCGCAGAAGGATGAACGCGAGATCATCGATTTGAGCGATGGGGATGAAGGAGTGGATTCGACAAGCTCACCACAGGTCGGAGAATCATTGAAGGAATATCTCGGCCTCGACGACGTCGTGCTCCATATCGACAATCACGCGATCACGCATCGGGCGGATCTGTTCTCTCATATTGGCTTTGCCCGGGAGTTCGTCGCACTCGGTCTGGCGAAATGGAACAGGGAAAAAGGAGCCAAAGGGGACAAACGCATGACGTTTCCCAAGACTCCGCTCCCCCTGAAATGCATCATTGATCGCAAAGACCTCGTCCCTCGCTACAGTTCCTGCCTCATTGAAGTTGCTGAGATCGGCAAGACACCGAAATGGATGCGCAGGCGCCTAGAGGCGACGGGCTGGCGGTGCGTCAGCCTGCCGGTCGACATCACCAACTACGTCGCGATGGAGACAGGCATGCCGCTGCATAGCTTCGATGCCGATGATATCCGCGGCGACTTCCACATGGGGATTTCCAAAGAAGGGGAAACAATCACGACGCTCGACGGCGTGGAGCGTGTGTTGCCCGAAGGAGCCATCGTTTTGCGGGACCGCGAAGGCATTTTCGATCTGCTCGGCATCATGGGGGGACTGCGCAGTTCCACGAAGGAATCGACCCGGAGGATGTATCTCCATGCCGCGATCGCCGATCCCGCCTCCATCCGCAAAGCGATCATCGCGACGGGACATCGAACCGACGCCTCCACTGTGTACGAGAAAGGCATCCCGCGTGAAGCGGCCAGCCGCGGCCTCCTCCGTGCGGTCGAGCTCTTCCTGCAACTCGTTCCCGGAGCACGCCTGGCATCCACGCTCGAGGAATGGGGAGATGATGGTAAAACCAAGCCAATTAGACTCTCTCTCGATTGCGTCACGTCGATGCTCGGTATCGAGATTCCCGAGAAGAAGATCGTGAAGATCCTGGAAGACCTCGAGTTCACGGTCAATAAAGGATCAAAAGGGACGCTCAACGTCGTCGCGCCACTCCATCGGTTGGGTGATATACGTGGGCAGCACGACCTGATCGAAGAGATCGGACGCATCGCTGGGTACAACGAGATTCCGGTGCAGATGCCGATGGCATCCATCGATCCGCCGTCCCGCGACATGCGCGTGCATCGGCTCCGCGACGGTCTCAAAGAGAGAGGATACAGCGAGATCGTTCCCATCTCCCTGGTCGGCGAAGCGCTGCTCAACGAGTGCGGACTCGATCCCGCGGCCGCCGTCGAAATCCGCAATCCCCTCGGCGAAGAACTCAAGCTGCTCCAGATGTCGACGCTGCCCGGCCTCCTGGAACACGCGCAACGCAATCTCCTGCAAGCCGGCGACAAGCTCAGGACGTTCCATCTCGCCCGCGTGTTCACGAATGGGACTCCTGAACACCTCGAACTCGGCATGCTGCTTGCCGACATCCATCCACGCACGGACTCGCACGCGCTCCTCGAAGAGCCGTTCCTTCTCCTCAAGCGCGATATTCGCCAGACGCTTTGCACGCTCGGCTACCACTGCGAACTTGCGGTCGCAGGACCGGCTCCTTCGTATGTCCATCCCGGGCGCTACGCGGAACTTTCTGTCCGTCCTTCGGCCGCGGATTCCGGCGGCACTCCGTACAGCCGTATCGGCACGATCTTCGAGCTGCATCCGTCCATCGCGGCGGCATTCGATCTCCCACATCGCGCCGCAATCGTCCTCCTGGACATGTCCGCGCTTCTCGAGGTCGATCCGTCCGTCACCGTCACCGTCACCGTCGCCGCGCCCGTTCCGCAATTCCCGGCGGTCAGTTACGACCACACCGAATCCGTCCGGCATACCCAGGCGGTCGGCGACGTGCTCAAACGGCTCCGGGGAAGTCATGAATATCTGGAGAGCGTCTTCGTCAAAGATCTGTACGCGCAAGGCAAGGACACCTATAACCTGACGCTCGCGTTCACCTATCGCGCCAAAGACCGGACGCTCACCGAAGACGAGGCGAAAAAAGTGCACGAGAAGGTGTTAGCGCAGATGGGGGCATAGGAAACCCTTTGGCAGGGCAGAGTGTTCCATGGGGGTGTGGAACGTATTTTACGTCTTCTTGAAGCCATAATTTTGACATATCCAAAAGATTTTGCATTCAGGAATCTTCCCCATCCGCTCGACCTGCGTATCGTGCTTGTATCATACTCTTTCCCCATATTTTCTATGGTTAAAATGACGGACCCAGCAACAAAGGCAGACCTGCGTCGCGTACATAGGGAGATGGTCACAAAAAAGGAATTCCAAAAAGAAATTACCGCAATACGTGAGGAAATGGCTACGAAGAAAGATCTTGCAGCGGTGCGCGAGGAAATGGCTACCAAGAAGGATCTTGAGAAAGCAAATAAAGAACTTCTCGATGGCTTTTTGTTCATCTATGAAAATCTTGTTCATGATTTCCGAGGGGCATTTTCCGATCGCACGGAATGGCTCAAAGACAAAGTCAATCATCATGATGAAGAAATCGTCCGTATCAAGCACGTACTGCGTCTGCGATGACTTCCATCGTCACCAAAACAGGCGACAAAGGAACCACCGGTCTCTTCGGAGGCACGCGGCTCCCCAAGGACCATCCGCGCATCTGCGCGTACGGAGATGTCGATGAGCTCAACGCGGTCATCGGCGTCGTGTTGACTTCTAAGATCCTTTCCGCCGAGTCGCGCGAGCAGCTCACCGAGATTCAGCACCTGCTCTTCCGCGTCGGCGGCGATCTCGCGACGCCACTCCAACAAGAATCGAAGCAGGAACGGGTCAGTGCGGAACATGTCGCGCACGTCGAAGAGTGGATCGACCTGATCGAAAACAGTCTTACCCTCCAGCGATCGTTCATTCTCCCGGGCGGGACGACCGCCGCGGCGCAACTCCATTTCGCTCGCACCGTCTGCCGGCGGGCGGAGCGCTCCGTGGTGCATCTGCAGAAGGTCGAGAATGTAAACATGCAAGTGCCAGTTCTCTTGAACCGTCTCAGTGATTACTTCTTCCTCCTCGCACGGAAGGCGAATGCGGATGCGGGGGTAGCGGATACCGACGTGCGCTATTAATACCAAAAATTCATCACAAGGATCATCGCGAAGAATAGTCCCAGCGGCACGCCGATCAGCCACGGTAAATTCTTTGATTCGTCAGTCCGAAGACTCAGGTATAAACTCAATCCGCCGTAGACGAGAGCGGAGAAGGCGAGCGGGAGATCGGCGACCTGCATCCAGAGGGCGGCGTCGTTCATCCAGAGTGTGTTTTTGAGGAGGACGAAGGCGATGAAGAACGAACTGCCGAGGAGGTAGAAGGAGAAGCCGGAGAGACGGTGCAGGTGGGCAATCATTTTTCGTAGCATACCAGACGCGCGTCTTCGAGAAACGTTGAACAGAAGAGGTCGTCCCTTTTCCTGCCCTCACCCGCCCCGCCCCACGCGCTTCGCTTGGGTGCGGGGCACCCTCTCCCGCAAGCGGGAGAGGGAGTGAAGTCTCATAGATTTTTCTTCTTCTTATTTTGGACCGTCAAACGACGCCTCCCTCTCCTGCGCCTGCGCGCGAGCACTTTGCGCCCATCGGCGGTCTTCGATCGCTTGAGGAATCCGTGCCTGCGCAGACGGCGCCTCCATCTGGTCTTTCCTAGCATAGCCGAGGAAGGTTAATGGAGGTTTACGGCGACGACAAGAGCAAACAAAGAAAACGAGGATCCTTCGTCTGCGCTCCCTTCGATTCCACTCAGGGCCTTCGGCAGGACAGGTCCTCGTTTTCTTTGTTTGCTTCGTTTACCTCGTTTGCCTCACAATCAACATATGTTCACCGTCCAACAACTTCCTTCAGGCCTGCCGGTACTCACTGCTCCCAGCACCGGCACCGAATCCGTCACCGTCCTCGTCTTCGCCGGAGCAGGCTCCCGGTACGAAACCAACGAGGAGCGGGGGATCAGCCACTTCCTCGAACATATGTTCTTCAAAGGGGGAAAGAAGTACAAGACGACGCAAGAGGTGAGTGCGGCGATCGACGGCGTCGGCGGCGACTTCAACGCGTTCACGGGCAAGGAGTACGCGGGGTACTACGTGAAGGTTGCAGCGGAGGAAATCGAACTCGCGTGCGACGTCCTTTCGGACATGCTCCTCCACGCGACGTTCCCACAGGAGGAAATCGAAAAGGAGCGCGGTGTCATCATAGAGGAGGAGCGCATGTACCAGGACACGCCGATGTACCGCGCGGGTTGGGACTTCGAGGAGCTCCTCTACGGCGACTGCCCGCTCGGGTGGGATACGATCGGCACCGAGAAGGTCATTCGGTCGGTGATGACAAAGGATTTCCAGACGCATAAAGTCGAGCTCTACACGCCCGATAACCTCGTGCTCACGTTCGCGGGAAAGGTCACCGAGAAGCAGACGATGTCGCTGTCGAAGATTTTTTTCGCGCCAATTGTTGGAAGGAAGCAGAAGGCATTTCTCCCGCTCAAGAAATACGGCGGCAAGAAAGTCTACCTACGTACGAAGAACACCGAGCAAGCGCACCTCGTGATCGGGTTCCCGGGACTCTCGGCCCTCGACTCCCACCACTTCACGATCAAAATCCTCTCGGTGATCCTCGGCGGCAACATGAGCTCGCGCATGTTCCTCAATATTCGCGAAGCCAAAGGTCTCTGCTACTACATCGCCACCGAACTCGATAACTATCTCGACAGTGGCTCGCTCAGTACACGTGTGGGCGTTGACCAGTCGCGCCTTCACGAAGCCATCACCGCGATCCGTCACGAGTATGAAGTGTGCGCGAAGAAGGGTGTCACCGACGACGAAGTCCGCCGCGCGAAGGATTACCTCAAGGGCAAGATCACGCTCAGTCTCGAGGACAGCGAGGAGCGCGCGCACTTCTACGGCAAGCAGCAACTCCTCTATCCCAAAACGCGAACGATTGAGGAGTACTTCGACGAAATCGAGAAGGTGATGAAGACGCAGGTCAATGATCTCGCGAAGAGGATCCTCAAGACCGAGGAACTCCGGCTCGTGGTCATCGGAAAAGAGGACAGTGAGGAAAAACTGAAGGGATTGTTGGAATGATGCCGAAACCATCGGCATCTTTTACCCGTTTCTGCTATCGTTCTATCAATGAAGAAGTTCCTGTCGTGGGCTTCCACACTCTTCAGCTTCAGCATGTTCTTCGTCGCGCTCTGGGTGATGCGACGCGAATTGGAAGGCAACACGCTTGCCGAGGTTCTGGCGGCCGCTGCGATGGTGCCGTGGCAGCGGCTCGTCATTGCATTGATGCTCACTGTCGGGTGCTATGCCCTGCTCACGGGCTATGACATCCTCGCCGTCCACTCGCTCCCCGATCGTCCCAGGTGGCGGTCTATCATGCTGAACTCGTTCATCTGCCACGCGATGAGTATCAACGTGGGATTCTCGTCCCTCACCGGCGGATCGCTGCGCTGCCACTACTACCTGCGGAAGGGGATGAAAGGCACCGAGATCGTTCGCATCGTCACCTTCTGCCTGGTCACGTTCTGGCTGGGATTCCTCGCGCTCGGCGGGACCATCTTCCTCTTTCTCCCCCCGGCGGTGCCGGAATTCATCCATCTGCCCTTCTCTACGCTCCAGCCGCTCGGGGCACTGCTGCTGCTCGCGCTCGGAGCGTACTTTTTCCTCATCCTCGTCCACCAGCAACCCGTCTCCGTCCGCGGCTGGGTGATTCCCGTGATTCCAGTGCGCGTCACGCTCGCGCAAATCCTCGTGTCCGCGTCCGAGTGGCTGATCGGCGCCGCCATCCTCTTCGTGTTGCTGCCGTACCATCCCGACCTCACGTACTTCCACCTGCTGAGCTTCTACTTCCTCGCGCAGATCTCCGGCCTCGCGAGCCAGGTACCGAGCGGGCTCGGGGTCTTCGAAAGCATCGTGCTCGCGCTGGTTCCCGGCGACATGAATCCTTCTGTCGTGGTCGGGGCACTGCTCCTGTATCGGTTGATCTTCAGCCTGTTGCCGCTGAGCGTGGCGGGGTCGCTACTCCTCATCCGGGAGTTGAGATATAGGAGGGTGGCGATGGCGTGAGCGAAGGCGATCCCTCGTCTCGGCTCGGGACAGGCGCCGGTGACAAAAGGAACCCCTCGCTCTCGCTCGGGGCAAGCTCCAGCGACAAGGGTTTTCTTCAAGATACTTTTGTCTCCTCTGTTCCTTTTGTGCCCTTGGAGGTCTCGGGTTCAAGGAAAACTGTATACTGTTTCTATGAATCTTTTAGTGACAGGGGGGGCAGGCTTCATCGGCTCCCACTTCGTTCTCCGGCACAAGGAACAGTTCCCCGACGACCTGATTGTCGTGCTGGATAAGCTCACCTACGCGGGCAAAAAAGCTTTTTTGGAGCCTGTCCTCAACCGCATCCGTTTCGTGCAGGGGGATATCGCCGACGTTGAGCTCGTCTCGCAATTGATCCTCCGCTACGAGATCGATACGATCGTGAACTTCGCGGCCGAGACGCACGTCGACCGCTCAATCAAGAATGTGGTTCCCTTCATCCATACGAACATCGTTGGCGTGCAGACGCTGATCGAAGTCTGCAAGGCGGCGCCAGCGGTTCGGTTGCTCCACATCTCGACGGATGAAGTCTACGGCGACATCGGTGATGATGATCCGCCGAGAACGGTTGGTGGCGCACTCTTCCCGAGTTCTCCATACGCCGCAACAAAAGCCTCGGGAGAGATGCTCCTCCTCGCGGCCATGCGTACCTGGAAACTCAAGATCGCGATCACGCGGTGCACGAACAACTACGGACCACACCAGGCCGACGAGAAGTTCATTCCCACGGTCGTGCGGCAGGCGGTGAAGAATGAGAAGATCCCCGTCTACGGCAAAGGTCTCAACAAGCGCGACTGGCTCTACGTCACCGATCACACGGATGCGCTCGAGATGATTCTCAAAACCGAGTGGGCCTTCTGGGACAAAGATGTCCCCGGTGTTCATGAAAGTCAGCCTCGCGGCTCAGGCCATACATTTCACATCTCCGCTGATGATGAGCGGCAGAATATCGACGTCGCAAAAATGATTCTGAAGATCATGGGCAAGCCGGAAGAACTCGTCAGTTTTGTGGAAGACCGCCCCGGGCACGATTGGCGGTACGCCTTGGATTCCTCGAATACTCGAAAGCTCGGTTGGAAGCCAAAAATGCCGTTTGAAGACGGTCTCAAGAAGACCGTGGAGTGGTATCGTAGGAAGGCATGAAGATCGTCCTCGCCACCGGAATCTATCCTCCCGATATCGGCGGTCCTGCGACGTACGTCCGGCATCTTGCCGATGAGCTCACAAAGCGTGGCGATGAGGTGATAGTCATCACGTACGGACCCCCACCCCCAGCCTCTCCCCCATCCCTCGCTTCGCTCCCTTCGACTTCGCTCAGGGCCTTCGGCGGGAAGGGAGAGGAGAGTCAAGATGTGCCTTGGAAGGTTGTGCGCGTTTCTAAATCCGGCGGTTCACTTCTCCGATGGCGTCGTTATGCAAAGATCCTGAAGGACTACGGAAGTGATGCCGATGTTATTGAATGTTTTTCCTCCGTGAGCTGCGGAGTTCCTCTCCGGATGGCACGGTTACATGCCTCACGCTTGCCCCTCGACGCGGCTCGGGGCAAGCCGAAACTGCTGCTTCGTCTTGGAGGTGATTTCACGTGGGAGCGGTACACCGATCTCGGGCGACGGCGGACACTCAAGGATTTCACGATCAAACATCCGTATCTGCGTTTGCCAATGGAGCGGCTCCTGAAGATCTTTGATCATGTCGTCTTCTCCACGCGGTTCCAGGAGAAATTGTATGAACTCGCGTACAGATCGTTGCCGGTGCATTCGGTGATTGAGAATGCGTTGCCTGTGAATACCCCCTCCCCCCGGCCCCTCACTTTTTCAGAGACCCCCTCCCCCCGGCCCCCTCCCCCCTGCCCATTCGACAGGCTCAGGGCAGGCGGGGGAGAGGGGGAGAGTGCGGGAAAGCTTGTACACACGAAGCACGACCCTTTCAGGTTGCTGTATCTCGGTCGCTTCGTGAAATTCAAGAATCTGGAAAACCTCCTCCGCGCGGTCGCGGGAGTGCCACTTGCAACGCTCACGCTCGTCGGGGAAGGACCGGTGGGAGCCAAGCTCTCCGCCCTCGCGCGTTCATTGCAATTGGAGGGACGTGTGTCCGTCGTGCCGCCGGTGCACGGAGATCATGTGCAGCAGGTCTTCGGCGAGCACGATCTCCTCGTTCTTCCGTCGCTCACCGAGATCAGCCCGAACGCTGCGCTCGAAGCACGTGCCGCCGGCCTGCCCGTCCTCCTTACAGAAGAGAACGGACTCAGCGAAGAACTCCGCGCGGGCATGATCATCCGTCCGCTCATCACTGTGACCGATATCACCAAGGCGATCCTCGAGGCCGATCAGCGGTACGGGGAATTCGCGGCCGAAGCCATGGTGCCGTTCATTCAAGAGCGAGGATGGGACAAGGTTGCGGGGGAGCATGCGGAGCTCTTTCAGTCATTGCTATGATGAAACTCCTCATGATCAGCGGCGATCGAAGCATCCTCCAGGGGAAGAAGGGGGCGTTTTGGTATACGCTCCAAGAACTCTCCAAGCATTGGGAGAGGATAGACATCATTACACCCCCTCCCCCGCACCAGTCGCGGAGTTCATCCCGAGTCGCACCGAGGGGCTCCGATGCGGGGCAGGCCCCCGGCCCCCTTCCCCCTGCCCATTCGACGGGTTCGACCAGCTCACCGCAGGCAGGCTCAGGGCAGGCGGGGGAGAGGGGGAGAGTGTTTGAGAATGTTTTTTTTCACCCCTCTAGTCGCGGACTCTGGTATCAGCCCTGGTGGATTCTGATCAAAGGAGCCGAATTGATTAAAGAACATCATCACAATGTCATGACGGTTCACGATTACCCGCCGTTCTACAACGGTCTCGGTGCCCGGTGGCTCCATCGTGCGATGAACATTCCGTACATGACGGAGATCCACCATATTGTCGGCTATCCCAGGGCAGCATCACTCTCAGAATGGATAGGATATTGGATGTCGCGCACATGGTTGCCGAGATGGGGGACAGACATGGCGACGGCAGTAAGAGTCGTTAGTGGGGAAACATGGCGAGTGTTGCAGTCATGGGAAATTCCGTTAAAGAAATTCTTTGTTCAGTCGTCAATCTATCTGGATTATTCGGCGCTGAAACCGGATCCGTCGATCGCCAAACAGTATGACTGCGTCTTCTGCGGTCGACTTGTTCCCAATAAAGGTCTGGATAATATTCTCAAGGCAATCGCGGGAATTCCGAAAGCCACGTTGCTCGTCATCGGCGACGGGCCGGAGCGAAAGCGATGTGAAAAACTGGCGGAATCATTAGGAATTAAAGCAAGCGTTATATTTACTGGATGGCTGCCGACACAAGCAGATGTCTACCGTGCACTTCAGTCAGGAAAGATTTTTGTCATGAATTCGGTCAGTGAAGGAGGTCCGCGTGTTTTATTTGAAGCGATGGCCTTGGGTATGCCCGTGATCTCGACACGAGTGGGGAGTGCGCCACAGTTTATTGGTGATGGCCATGATGGCCTACTGACGAATGGTGATCCGAATGATTTGCGAGAAAAAATTACAATGCTTTTGCAGAATGATCAGATGAGATTGCGACTTGGAGCGGCGGCTCGACATGTATTAGATGTCTTTGATCGCGCATCGCTTGTGAAAACATATGCAGATTCTCTAACAAACATCGCTACAACCCATTGTTCCTAATTCTTAGTTCTTTATTCATAATTCTCACGTGCGCCTTCTCATCGTCACTCATCCCTCGATACGCTCGCTGCTCCGCAGCGAGCTACTCGAGATGACACAGTATTTTCTATGAAGCTACTGATTGTTACTCAGAAGGTCGACCGTGCCGATCCCATCCTCGGTTTCTTTCACCGGTGGATCGAGGAGTTCGCGAGGCATTGCACAAGCGTGATCGTCATCGGCCAACAAGTCGGTGATCATGATTTTGCGAGGAACGTACGAGTGCTCTCGCTTGGGAAAGAGAGGAGGGCGTGGAAAGTCACGCAGATTCTCCGCTACCGATGGCTGCTGTTCACGCATCGCAAGCACTACGACGCGATCTTCGTGCACATGACGCCGATTTGGGCGGTCTTCGCATGGTCGCTCGTGAGAAAACCCCCACCCCCCGACCCCCTCCCCCACGCCTCCCCCTTCGTTCCCTCGGCTCAGGGGTCGGCGAGGGAGAGGGGGAGACTTTTTCTCTGGTACGAGGCGCGCGGAGTCCGCTGGCCACTGAGAATCGCGCTCCGGCTCGTCAAAAAAGTCTTCAGCGCATCGCCTGCCGGGATGCCCGTCGCGACACCGAAGAGCGTGATCACCGGTCACGGCATTGATACCGGCGTCTTCACGATGGGAACCGGTATCCGCGATCCTCACCGCGTGATCACCGTCGGACGGGTGACGGCGTCCAAGCAACTGCATGTCATCTTCTCCGCATTCGCCAGGCTCCCGCAGCAGTACCGTCTTTCCGTGTACGGTCATGCGATTACCGCCGCCGACCACACGCTTCTACGTACCCTCGAACGTGAAGATGCGATGCGCGACACTTGTACTGAGGAATCGAAGCATGTGGGGCGAGTGGAAATCGGATCAGTCACGCACGACGAAATCGTTCATCGAATGCAACAAGCCGCGCTCTTCCTCCACGCGTCGCGCACGAGCCTGGACAAAGCGCTCCTTGAGGCGATGGCCTGCGGGTGCCTCGTGGTCTCATGCTCACAGGCCGCCCGTGCAGTCCTCCCGAAAGAGTGTCTGGCGACTCCCGAGGGCATGGCCGACCGGGCGAAGACGCTGCTAGGGCTTCCGGAACGGGAACAGGATGCTCTGCGCGGGAAATTGAGAGAGACGGTTGTACAGCATCACAGTCTGTCTTCGCTGATCCGACGATTGCTGCAAGAGATGCGGGCGTAAGACAAACGAGGTACTCTTCGCCCATGGACCAGCCACGTCTTTCTATCGTCGTGCCTTCCTATAACGAAGAACGCACAATCGGTGAGATCATCGATCGGCTGCATGCGGCATGCTACTTTGCCGAACTGATTTTCGTCGATGACGGCTCAAAGGATCGGACGCTTGCGATTCTCAAAGAAAAGAAGGCAGCGAACGATATCGTGCTCACTAAGGCTAATGGAGGCAAGGGATCGGCAGTGCGGATGGGCTACGTGCACGCGCGGGGCGCCTACACGATCGTGCAGGATGCCGATCTCGAGTACAGCCCGGAGGAAATTTCGCCGCTCCTCCAGTATGCCGAGCAGCACCAATTGCCGGCACTTTTCGGATCCCGTCGGCTCAAGAAGCAGAAGCAGTACGTGCATCTCCTGATGTTCATTGGCGGCAACATGCTCACGATCCTCTGCAACCTCCTCTACCGCACACGGCTCACCGACCAGCCGACTTGTTACAAGCTGGTCCGGACCGATATTCTCCGGACTCTTCCGCTGCATGAGAACGATTTCCGCTTCGATCCCGAACTCACGGCAATGCTCGCGCGTCGCGGCATCCCGATCTTGGAGTATCCGATTTCCTACCATCCGCGGACAGTGAGCGAAGGGAAGAAGATCAACTGGAAAGATTGGTTTAAGTGGGTGTGGGTGTTTGTGAAATTACGAGTGACTCCGCTAAGCTTCCGGCATGTATAAGCCATGTTTGAGCATTGTGGTTCCCGCGTATAACGAAGAGCGCACTGTCGGTCAGATCATGGACCGGCTGCATGCGGCATGCCCCTTCGCGCAGATGATCTTCGTCGATGATGGTTCGACGGACAGGACGCTCCAGATTCTCTGGGAAAAGGCGATGCCGCAGGACAGCGTCATCACGAAGGAAAACGGAGGCAAGGGATCCGCCGTCCGCGCGGGATGCGCGAGCGCGACGGGCACGTACACGATGGTGCAGGATGCCGATCTCGAGTACAG
The DNA here is from genome assembly GCA_964563915.1 of uncultured Candidatus Peribacteria bacterium. Lineage (GTDB taxonomy): Bacteria > Patescibacteriota > Gracilibacteria > Peribacterales > Peribacteraceae > JABFSS01. Next base: position 17,645 of record CAZLYW010000008.1, read on the forward strand.
CCCGGAGGAAATCCCAGCGATGATTGCGATGGCGGAACGGAGCAATCTTCCCGTAGTCTTCGGCTCGCGGAGGATCCATGATGAGCACAAGTATGCGCATATCAAGTTTTATTTGGGTGGACGACTCCTCACCGGTATCTTTAACCTTCTCTACCGCACGCGCCTCACTGATCAGCCGCACTGCTACAAAATGGTGAAGACGGAGATTCTCCGGACGCTGCCGCTTCGCGAGAACGACTTCAGGTTCGACGCCGAATTGGCGGCAATGCTCGCGCGACGGAAGATTCCGATTGCGGAATTTCCCACCTCGTACAATCCCAGGACGGTGGAGGAGGGGAAGAAGATCGGGTGGGGGGATTGGTTGAGGGCTGTATGGGTATTCGTACGGGTCCGTTGGTCATGCAGGTAAAGGACGAAGAGTAAGAGAATATTCGAGTAATAGGAACATTCTCGCGTGGTTGATAACTTTCATCCATGTCCGTCGATGGTTCCTACTATTCTCTTACTCTATTATTCTTCGTCCGTGTCCTCATTATTTCGCCATCGGTCCTTCGCGCCGGCATTCATTCTCTTCTGCTGTGCTGTCCTCGTCCTCCTCTGGCTCCCCAGCCTCAAATATCCGATCGTCAGCGACAGCCTCATCTATGCGCTGCTCGGCAAGAACCTGTGGACGACGGGGACGTACGTCTTTGAGGGCGTCCCGCACGTGAAGTACCTCCCGGCCTACCCGTTCTTCGCGTACCCCTTCGTCTGGCTTTTCGGGATCACGCCGGGGATGAAGATCACCAGCCTACTTTCCGGCATGGGTGTGCTCATCGCGGCATACGCGCTCCTACGGCGGATGTTCACTCTGCACATTGCAGCGGGAAGCGCCGCGCTGATTCTCTTCCATCACGGCTTCCTGGTTATGACGATGCTCGGGTCGGCCGATCTCCTGTGCACACTCTTTTTCCTCCTCTCACTGTCCTGCTATCTCCAGGCGGGAAAAGATCAGCGGTGGTACCTCCTCTGTGGCTTCTTCCTCGGGCTCTCGCTCCTCACACGCTACAACGCCGTGCCGCTCCTTCTCTTCTATCCAGTCTATACATTCTTCGCGCGGCGGCAGCACATCATTTCAGTCTGGTTCTGGACGGGAATGCTACTTGGTGGCGGATTCTTCTCCCTCTGGTTCATTCGCAAGGCACTCCTCACCGGCTCGCCTTTCAGCAACGATTACACCGCGGAGTTCGCGGAGCGTTCGATGGGGACGATCGAAAATGCCTGGGTGAACATCGTCTACTACCTTGATCCACTCAAAAACATCCTGCCTATTCTCTTCCTCTCCTCTCTCTACGAGATCATCCGGAGGCCCACCTTCGTCCGCCCGAGGCGGACTACAGTGGGCGAGCGTGGCCACCCGTACTTCCTGCTGGGCGCAATGGCGAGCGTCTCGGCGATCTTCCTCGTCTGGCCCGTGCGTAACCTCCGCTACCTGGTTCCCGGTTACGTGATCCTGATCGGCTTCGGCATCGCGGGCCTCTTCGATCTGACCCAACGCGCGGGGCGATTCAAGATTCCTCTCGCGACGGCGATCATCACAGGGCTCATTGTCACTCACGCGCTTGCCGCCTGTCTCTATACCTATGGCGCCTGCAACGCTGCTTTTGATCGGACCATCGGCGGCATCCCTAAACATCTCGGCCTCGCTTCCGAAGGCTTCTACGCCTGGCACTTGGGCCGGCAGTACATCAACGTACACGCCGAATCCTCTGCGACGGTCATCGACGAGTCGTCCGTCTTCTCCCCGGGCATGTTCCGTTCCGATCTGCGCGTCACCGACGACCGTATGACGTGTCCGGCGTACAAGATCACGCAGAAGGTGGGAACGGGAGAAGAAGTCCTCTTCCAGACGGAGGCATGGCCGGTGACGTACGTGGTGAGGATGGGGTGTCGAAATCTTACAACGCTCCCTTTAACCTCTCCCCCGCCTCATCGATCCACGTGAATGATCGGGCGTCACCCAGGTGCGGCTCGCAGGAGCGGCGGATGTCCCAGAGGACTTTTTTGGAGGGGAGCGAGGGAAGGAGATAGGGTCTGCCCTTGAGTTTCGTGTAGCATTCCTGGATGCACTGGATCGCTAGCAATGCCGAGAACGTTCCGTACAGGACGTTTCCCTGCCACTTCTCCATCGGCTGGGAGAGGAAGAAGTCCGCGGTTTCCTCCGGAGTGCTGAAGTGCCACAGGAGCATCACCGTTCCGCTCATGCCGCTGAAGCCCGTGATGTAGGTGTTTTCTGTTTCCTTCGAGACGATCGCGCAGCGGTAGCCCTTCTTGAGAAGGATTTCATTCGCCTTGTCGAACGTGTCGTACCGTGTGGGGGGCTTGCCCATATCGGACGGATGATTGTTCCCGTTCGCCGGCGCGAGCGAGAGGCGTTCGCGGTCACAGAGGATCTCGCGGTTGAAGGCGATGCAGTAGCTGCTGCTCGGCGGGTACGCCTTGCCGTCGATCTCGAAGTGCCACCACGTGCGGGGGCGGAAACTGACGCTCGCGGTATTCGGGATGGCGAGCTCACGCTCGACGCGATCGACCGCTGCGCCGTTGATCAGGAAAATGTCGTCATCGCACAGCCAGCCGATGCGGCGGCGCTTCGCGATCCGGTTGAGGAAAATGTCGCTCTTTGTCGCCGCGTAAACGTTGAGAAACTTCTGCACGCGCACTCCCGGGAATTCGGCGGGGTCGAGCTTGCCCGAGCAGTCGAACATCACCGTGTCCACACGGTCACCGAGGTATTTGCGAACGCAGTGGTGCCACACCGTCATCATCGGTGGGAGAATATTCATGGTGAATAGCGCGGGCTTCTCGGATGGCGGCAGCGCGGGTCGGGTCAGGTAGAATCCGATCGTCGGCAGGAGAGTTCTCCGCGCCGTGGAGACGCTGAAGCGCTTGAAGAGCGATTGGAGGAGGAGGTGTGGAGACATCTGCGAATGAGAGTATTATTTTCAATTATTCATTATCAATGTTCAATTTCGTGGCCCGCGCCCACAAGTTCATCCCACATTCGAACGTTCCCGTTTCGATATTCTCCAGACTGAAGCCCCCGTTGGCTATCGTGTTCTTCATACTCTGGCGTGTGTGCGTTTCCTCATGCTCGTCGATTTCGTCGGCGCTCACGAATCGCAGGAAGCTCATCGTCGCGAGGATCGGATCGGTCCAACGCGCGGGCGTCGTGACGACGTAGATGCCGCCGGGTTTCAGGACTCGATGGATTTCGCGGATGATGAACGGCAATTTGTCCGCCTCGACGTGCTCGAATACGGCGAGCATCGTGACAACGTCGAAGGAACCGTCGGGAAGTGGGATCAGAGGATCCCGATCCAGGTCCTTCCCGATCAGCGTGATGCCGCGCGCGGCCCATCGCGTCTTCAGTGCATCGCCGACCACCTGGTCGATGCCCGTCTTCTCCTTCATCTCCACCTGTTCCAGGAAGAGGGGATAGGACCCGCAGCCGATGTCGAGGATGCGGCCGGTCCTTCGACGGAGCCTGTCTCGAGCTCTGCCGAGAGGCTCAGGACCACCGATCAGCTTGTTGGCCATGCGGCAGCGCATTCGGGCCAGGAAGCCTTCCAGCAAGCCGTTGCCGCGGGTGACAGGAGGCATAGGACGGAGAATAATAGAATAAGAGAATAATATTCTTTACCTAAACATTGAAGCCCATCTCCCCTTACAGCCTCGTCCTGATTGTCACGGCCCTGCTCATCGCCGTCATCATGCAGGTTCCGCAGCTGCTCCACATGCAGAGTCCGCTCTATCACGGCGTCCTCGTGCAGCTCAATTCCGACGAAGACGTCTACCTGGCGCATCTGGAAGAATCGCTGACCGGCAGGCCCGAGCAGAGCAACGAAGCCATCGTCGGCGACCCGTCACTGATGGGATCGCACGCGGGGAGCTTCGAGCGCATCGAGGGCACGCTCCTGCGTCCCACCGGGCTGCGCGCTGCGACCGTCGAACAGATCATGGATTCCGTCGTGCCGTCGGCGATTTTCCTCGCGCTGATCCTCTTCTTCTCCCTGTGCAGATTCTCGCGATGGGCAAGCTACATTGGCGCGTGCGCCTTCGTGCTCATCGAACTGTACTCGCTCAACCGGCCGGTGCAGCCGCGCGGGAGCTTCCTCCTCCTGATCCTCGCGCTCTCGGCGATCATCGCGGGGCTGGAACCCCCTCCCCCCGGCCCCCTCCCCCGCGCCTCCCCTTCGCTCCGCTCAGGGTCGGCGAGGGAGAGGGGGAGAAGGCTGCTCCTCGGCTGCATCGGCGGCGCGATCCTCGGGATGCTCGTCGGCGTCTACTTCTGGGCGTGGACATTCGGCTGGCTTTGGTTCGGCCTCCTCTTCGTCTTCACGATGATCGAGTGGTGGTGGCATCGTTCGCGCGAGGCCCTGCGGCGAGTCGGTCTTCTGTGCCTGTTCGGTCTTATCACCGCCGTCGCGGCGGTACCGTCATTCCTCAAACTCCAGACCATCACGCGGCATCCCCTCTACGCTGATGCGGTCTTCCGCAGCGGCGTGCACGCCGGACGCCTGCCGGAGTCATGGCCCTACAGCATCCTCTTCACCGTGATGGCGATCGGTGTGGTTTTCGCATGGTGGAAGAGATCCGGGCGCGACCGAAACACATACGCCACTGTCACGGTCGTCACGGCATTCGTCGCAATCCATCAGCAGATTCTGCACGGCGTCACGTTCAATTTCGTGTCGCATTATTTGTTTGCCCTCGTCATGGCGGCGATATGCGTTGTGATGATGTGGCATGCAATTCCCAGCGTGGGTGGGTTCGCGGGCGCGAGCGTGAGCTGCAAGCTCGCGCTACGACTGTCTGCAATCGCCGCCGCCATCTACCTGGCTGCGATCGCATACGACGGGCGGCATATCGTGAATCAATGGACAGTGCGCGCGTCCCGCTTCGAGGAACAGCACTTCGCGACGCTGCTTCCCGTTCTGGACGGTTTGCCCCGCACGATGATTCTCTCTGATTCCAAAACGTCACTCTTCCTTGCGGGATCGACGAAGCACGACGTCGTCTACACGTTGTATCTGAAGAACGTCCTGATGTCGCACGAAGAAATTGCCGCACGGTACTGCGCGACACAGATCCCAGTGACTCCTGTCGACCGTCATCTGGAACTGCAGCAACCGATCTATCCGGATGCCGACAGTGCGTTCAATCCTCCGACAGGCTCAGGAGATCCTTCCGTCCCCGCGCGTGAGCAGGAGATGGTGAAGAAGGCGTGCGAAGAAGCGGATCGCGATCCGGCAGCCGCGCTCAAGCGCTTCGGGGTGCAATACGTGCTGTGGGACGAGAAGAGACAGCCTACGTGGAACCTCAAGCGGCTGAAGGTCCCCCTCATGAAGGCATCGAGTGGGAGCGGGTGGTCCTTCTGGTCCCTCAAGGAGGTTTCTCCGCTGTGATGATCCCTCGATACGCCCCGCACCTTCTGTGGAAGGATGCGGGGCTACTCCCGCCTCCGCCCAACCTTCGCTCCAGCTTCGGTCGGCAAGCAAGGCTACGGCGGACAGGCGGGATGACAGTTACGGTTTCCTTGCTGTGATGAGATATGTGTACTTCGCGTCGTGCATCCTGATGTCCATCGGGATCCTCTTCGCGTCGGCGAACCCGATGTGCTCCAACACACTGATCATCTGTGGCGCTGTGTACATCCACCGATGGACGTCGTAGTCCTCGGTCTGATCGCCTTTGAATTTGCCGAAGAGCTGCTGATTGAGCACGTCGGAGTTTTCTCCCGCGAGCACGCCCTTGGCAATCGCCTCGATGTCGGGCGTCGAGACGCGCAGGCGCGCACCGGGAGCCATCACGCGCAAGAATTCCTTGAGTACATGATGCACGTAGGGTTTGCGCAGATGTTCGAGTGTCGCAATGGAGATGATCTCTGCGATCACGCCGTCATTGATCGGAAATGTCTTCGTGATGTCGAAGACGAGATCTACCTGGGGCAGGTCGACGACGTCGACGTTCAAGAATTCCCTCGGATCGAACGGGTTGCGGCCGCCGCAGATATCGAGCTTCGCGCCGCGGAATCCTTTCGCTTTCCACTGTGCCGCCCGGGCATTGCATCGGGATTTTGTGACGGAATCTTTCGCCCATCCCCAGAGGAAACGGTACGGGCGCAGATGGCGGTAGTAGCGGTCGATAAGGTTCGTCATAGGAGCATTAGAAAAGCGGACAGGTCATCACGATCAACTTCCACGCGTACCAGAAGCGCGCCATTTCGTAGGATATCGGCAGACGTTTTCCCATTCCCGGAATCAACCAGATTCGCAGGAGACGCAGCGAAGCGATTGCCCGCCCCCGGATCGTGTGGATGACCTGCCGCAACCACGCTTTCCAACCTTTTCCCTTCGCTTCCTCCACTTCGATGCGCAGGTACTGATTCAGTTTGCTGTAGAAGACGCTCAATGGAGGAAGCGGGGCGAGGCTTCCATCACGCAGTCGTCCGATCATCATGCCTTCTTTTAGTTTCACGCGTTCGTGGACGGGTTTCTCCCACCGCTCGATGGCATCTTTGTGGAAGAAATACAATCGTTCATTCGGATATGTCGATGCACGCGTCACGACCGTCCCATTCTCAAGCACGTAGCGGCGGGGGACCCAGTATGCCTCGGGGACGGGTTCGGGGACGGGAACGGACACAATGGAACGGATGTGATTCATTCCTTCCGGCGACATGAGTTCGTCGCTATCGAGAGCCAAAATCCACGGCTGCGTCGTCTGTTCCAGGCCCACGTTCCGCGCAGCGGAAAAATCCATCAGTGGCTTTCCCTGCGCGCCGGGGAACCGCTGCGGCAGAACACGCGCACCCAGGCGTTCGGCGATCGCAACGGTTTCGTCCTGGCTCCCACCATCGAGCACCAAAATTTCCGCGCACTCTCGCACACTGGAGAGAGCGCGCTCGAGCGTCTGGCTGGAGTTCCATGTGAGGATGTGGACGCTCACGGGGAGTTTAGACATACACGAAGAGCTTATAGATGAAGAAGTTCCAGGAGACGACGATGCCGATGCCGAGAATCTTCGCGATGAACTCGTCCACGCTGAAGAATTCGACGAAGATATACACGAAGCTCACCTGCGCGATGGCATTGCTGCCCTGGAGAATGATGTACCGGACCACGTGTGAGCGCGTGTTCTCCTTCTTCCTGAAGACGAAGTATTTATGAAAGGTAAATGCGCTGAGAAGCCCGATCCCTGCGCTGATCGAGGCAGCGGCGAGATACCAGACATTTGCCAGCAGCATCAGTTTATAACTTCCTAGTTCCAATGCCGCGGCGCTTCCGCCACTCACAAGGTAGCGGAGAAATTGTGGAAGATGAGGGAGGAATTTCTTGTACATAGAGAGATCATAGCCGAGAAGGGCAGCCCAGCTCCGGCGATGGAATAATCCAGTAACTTCCAACGGGCCTTCCGGTTTTTTCGTACGCGGGAATTTCAGTTTCCGTGAGCTTGCGCAGGTGAGCGAAGCATCGCAGGCGCTCGGGAATCGTCAGCGGCTCGGTGAGGGTCGGGGAAAGGCGCTCACGCATCAGGAAGTACCAGTGGGGATTCTCCGGGAGCTGCGCGAACACTTCGGCATGCTCGATCAAGAGATCGGTCTCCGCGTACTGTTCCTGCACGGCGCGCACAGTCTCTGCCAGCGCGGCCCCTCTGCCGGAACCGCGATGCTGAAACTGCCAGATTCCCTGTGCGAGTGCGATCAAGGAGAGCACAACGACGGCGAGCCGGCAGTGGAAATCGCCGGTTACCCGCTTCCCGAATAACCGCTGAGCGCCCGCCGGGACGAACGGCAGCAGCAGCAGGTGCGCGGGCAGCACGTGCCGGTACCAGCCGTAGAGGTTCAGCATGTAGAACGTGAAGCAGGCGATGAGCAGGACGATGAGGCCCCATTGCGTCCACGGCATCCGTCGGGGCGCGGCCCCGCCGAGACCGGCGCCACCGAGCAGCAGGAAGATCCCGAATGCGACGTAGGGGAGACGCAGGAGAATCTCCGGCATGCGGCGAACAACATTGAGGAAGACCGTATCTTGATCGATGCCGCTGGTGACGTAGAGGAGAATCTCGTCGATCGTCCTGCCGCCGGCGGTGAATTCCACGATGTACCACGGTAGGTA
>CAZLYW010000008.1:25900-30542 GCA_964563915.1 uncultured Candidatus Peribacteria bacterium
TTCGCCCAGGACGGGTTTGCCGGTATTCACGAATGCGGAGAGTGTCACGAGGAGGAGCGTTGCCCAGCGTGCGGCAGTCACTCCTGCGATCCGTTTGGTGAAGACGTACATCACGATGCATGTTCCCAGCAGATAGAACGTCATCGGCAGCCGCGCCGCGGCGAGCGAGAGACCGAACAGTTTCATGGAAGCCGCTGCAGGCAGAATCACCGTCGGGCCGACTGCGAGGAAGTACGGGGTGTACCAGAGCTTTTCCAGAATCGGGAGGGCGTAGCCGTGCCCCGCCGCGAGCGTCTTCGCGGTCATCACGAACAGCCCCTCGTCGATCCAGGACACGGGGAATGTGCCGAGTTCACGGTAGACGAAGAACAGCGCCAAGACGGTAAGACCAATCTCCGGCCCCCACACAAGCCATTGCTCATGACGACGCGGCACGAGCGGAGTATAGCCAATGTCGTCCCGGGTTGCGTACACTGCTGCCGATGCAGTACGAAGGGAAAATCGGCACCATCGGCGTCGTGCTCCGGCGCTTCCGCGCGGTGTGGAAAGAAAAGGGCTTCCTGCGCGCGTGCTGGATGATCTCCCGGCTTGTTCTCCTGGTCCTCCTGAGTCCTGTTTTCGCGATCACGCGGGGCCGCCGCACGTTCACTTTCCGCGGCCGGGACTACCGGTACGTCTGTCACTGGTACAACACGACGTTCGACAACGAGCGTGCGGTCGAACTCGCGCTGGCGATCGATGCCCTTCGCTCCGCTCAGGGCAAGCGCGTCCTGGAAATTGGCAACGTCCTCTCGCACTACGTCACTGCACGCCACAACATCCTCGATAAGTACGAGAAGGGCGTTGGCGTGATGAACGAGGACATCGTCGGGTTCCGCCCGCCGCAGCCGTACGATCTCATTGTCTCCCTCTCCACCATCGAGCACGTGGGACTGGATGAGCAGCCTCAGGATCTCGACAAAATTCTCCGCGCCGAGAAGAGCATTCGCCGCATCCTCGCCCCGGGCGGCCGTGCGCTCATCACCATCCCCGTCGGCTACAACCCCCACGCCGATCGGCTCCTGCAATCGGGAAAGCTCTTCCCTGATCAGGCCTACCTCAAGCGCATCTCGCACGATAACCGCTGGGTGGAAACGACGAAGGAGGAAGCGTTCGCCGCTTCCTATGATTCACCATGGTCATTCGGAAACGCGCTCGTTGTGTGCACGATCCAGAAGTCATCAGCGCTTCCGGAGAACTGCGATCACACTCACGCCCTTTCGCGGCCCGCGAGCCCGCTTCCTCCGCAGGATATCGAGCAGCATGCGTGCCTCGCCGGCGAAGATCGTCTTGAGTAGTGCATTCACCGGCGCCATTGGCAGAGCAATGTCCGTACCGCCCTTTCCCCACGACTTGCCGCGGAGTTTGCTTATCTTCCGCATCCACTTCACGATGGGGTAGAGACGTGCATTGCAGAAGCTCACGAGCAGTTCCTCCATGGGAGTATCCTCCCACACCGTGCGGAATTCTCGCAGAGAATCATAACGTCGATACACCTCGAAGCCTTCGTCGTGTGGGCTCCGTAGAGACGAGTCCGCGGGAGCCATGAGCATGAAGATTGCCCCAGGCTTCGCATGTTTGATGAGTTCTTTCGTGAAGGGAATCTCCTGTTCAACATGTTCCAGAACGTCGATGAGCAGGATTGCGTCCGCGCGGCCAAAATCGGGAACGTCCTTCGGCGCAAAGCCGTGAATGAATTTCTCGCGCGGGAATCTCTCCCGTGCGAATGCAATTGCATCAGCGGAAGGATCAACCCCGATCACAGTGTACTCCTGCGAAAGAACACGCGTGAGACCCCCCGTGCCACAGCCGACATCGATCATGTGGATGTTCTTCGACGGCGGGAAAAACTCATGCAACAGAGTGCGGAGGATGTGCCGCCGCGCGAGGAACCACCAGTGGCGTTCCTCCATGTCGGCGTGGGCGGCGAATTGCGGGTATTGCATGAAGCGAATTGGGGAAGCGTGGAATCATGGCACGCGTTGTCTCCTTCGCAGGCTCAGGATGACAACGCTTCCATTATCTCGTCGGCGATCGCTTGGGCATTGCCGGTCGGTACCAGATGAACGAGCGGGTGATCAGCATACCGTTCGCGCATCGCGGGCGTATCGCCCATCAATACCGGCACGCCGCACGCGACGGCGTCGACGACTTTGTGCGGGATCACGCGTTGCGCCTTTCCCGATGTTCCGAAAATTCCCAAGCAGAGATCAGAAGCACGGATCATCTCCGGCAGCTGCTCCATGGGAACGAAGCCACGTGACGTCACGTTCTTCAATCCTATCCCCTCAACCATGTGTCTGATCTTCTCCGAACCGACCAACGTGAAATGGACGGGTGCATTCCGTTCTTCCAGGATTTTCGCGGCATCCAGAATATAGTCGACACCCTGGAGGGGAATCATTGTGCCGTAGAAGAAAACCTCAAACCGGCTTCGGGTTTCGGGTCTCGGGTTTCGAGCGGGGTAGAAGAGGTCTTTGCGAGCCTGGAGGTAGATGACCTTCATGTGCTCTGGCTGCAGATGGAATGTCTTGATCAGGAATTTTCGGTGTTCCTCCGTGTCGATCAGCACTTCATCGGCAAGGTACATGCTCAGCCAGTCGCTCATCCAGAGCACCCACGCCCACGGGTGCCACGGGGAACATCGGCGGCGGTCAGAGATGTCGGTGTCGTAGAGGGAGATGAAGGCGTCGAAGATGAGGCGTCTACGCGGGCGACGCGTCAGTAGCCATGCGAGTGGCATCAGGAAGTGGCCGGGGAAAGGGACGAGAACGGTCAGCGGAGAATCCGGATTCTCCGCTGACATCGCCTTCGAAAACTTTTTCCGCAGATCCGCACATTTTGCGAAAAATCCCCGCGCCTCCGTGTGGCATTCGATCACCGTTCCGCCGTTCTTCGTCAGCTCTTCACAGACCGTGCTGTGGCGCGGGGATTTCCTGTCGTGGAAGCCGAAGGCGAGGATGGTAGCCATGCTGGAGTTCATTGTATGCTGCCATGGTGCGCATTGCCTATATTAACCATGGGCGCTTCCCAACTGACCCCTCGTACGCTCGCCTGCCGGCGAGCTACTCGGGGTGACAGTGTGACTGGTATCCTATTTTCCAATGCGCATTGCCTATATTAACCATGGGCGCTTCCCAACCGAGAAGGCGCACGGCTTCCAGATCGCCCAGGTCTGCGATGCAATGACGGAACTGGGGCATGACGTCACGCTGCTCAATCCGGTCTTCCGCAATCCCGTCACCGCCTCCGCGCGGGAGCATTACGGCCTTCGGCATCCGGTGCACACACAGCCGCTGCGGCATTTCGACGCCTTCCGGTCGCTGGTCATTCCCGGATTCCTCGGCTTCCTCGTCAGCATGATCTCGTACGCCAAGGCGGTGCGGGCGTACCTGCGGAGCAACCGATTCGACGTCCTCTATCTCCGCTCGCCGCTCCTGTTGCAAGCCGCTCTGCGGGCCGGCATGCCGGTGATCATGGAATTGCACGCCCTCCCGCGGTTCATGCGCGCGCGGTTCGTCCGGCGATGCAATCGCTGCGCAAAGATCGTCTGCCTCACGACGCCGATGCGCGGTGAGCTGGTTGGATGGGGAGTACATCCCGCAATCGTCGTTGTAGAGGCTGACGGCGTCGATCTGCGGCGCTTTGAGAATCTGCCGTCCCTCGACAAGCTCAGGATGACGTGGCAGCTTCCCTCCGATCGTCCTGTCATTGGATATGTAGGTTCGCTTGCGACGCGAGAGACGTTGGAGAAGGGGATGCGAGAATTGATTGATGCATATGCAAAATTGAAAATAGATCCTTCGGCAAGCTCAGGAGAAAAATTGAAAATATTCCTTTGGGTTGTGGGTGGACCCCAGAAATGGATCGATATCTATAAAGTGCAGGCATCATCGATCGGCCTAAGCACAGATCAAATTCATTTTGAAGGCCGCATTGCAGCTGCAGATGTTCCCTCCGCCATCGCTGCCTGCGACATCTGTGTCTATCCCGCGCCCAAAACCGATCATCCGTACTTTCTGCGCGATACGTCGCCGCTCAAGCTGTTTGAATATCTCGCTGCAGGCCGTCCGGTCATTTGCGCGGACATTCCTCCCGTGCGTGATGTTGTCGATGAGAAGAGCGTGAAGTTCTTCGCGCCCGGTGACTCACAGGATCTCGCAGCGGCCATGAAAGACGTTCTTGATCATCCCGAAGAAGCCGCTCGCCGCGCGGGAGAAGGCAAGAGGATCGTCCAAGAACATTCGTGGGAGAAGCGGATGGGGAGGATTCTGAAAGGGATTTCTGATACCATGGTTTCATGAGTTCCATCACTCCCGTCGCCAAAAACGGCCTTTCGTACGCCCTCTTCGTCTGCGGTCGCCCCTCGGTCGAGGGCGCCAAATTCTTCACGCAGAATGCCGACGAATTCCAAGTCGGCGTATTTGAGCGTCCGACCGGATATGAAGTGAAAGCGCACCAGCATCCTGAGCGGCAAGAAACGATCACGCGGACGACGGAGTTCCTGTATGTGGAAAAGGGGAAGGCGAAAGTAATGGTCTTCGACGAAGAATGGAAGACTCTGCATGAACAGGACGTCACGGCGGGGGATTTTCTCGTCTTC
>CAZLYW010000009.1:0-7695 GCA_964563915.1 uncultured Candidatus Peribacteria bacterium
CGGATGTGATGGGGAGAATTCGGAGAAATCTGGCATCGTACGTGAATGCCTCATGATAAATCATGTTTAAGAGATCACTGTGATACGTACTCCAGTCTCGATCCTGGGCCGACGCCGTGTTGTTGGATGAAACCCGCCTCGACTTCCAGCGCGTACATCGCCGGTCCCCCTGACGGGTACGTCATGCAGGGGTCGGAGGTGCACGGTGTCATTGTCGTGGCTGACACGAATCGCCGATGTTCATCCAGGAAGATGATATCCAGCGGAATGAGCGTGTTCTTCATCCAGAAACTCAAGATCTGCGGCTGCTCGAACGAAAAGAGCATGCCAGCATCCGGATCGAGGTGCGTGCGGAACATGAGTCCGCGCGCGCGTTCGGCGTCGGTCGCGGCAACTTCGACAAGCAAAGGAAATTCCCGCATGCCATCTGGTGTGACGAGTACGAAATGTGCTTTCCGGAACGCCATCGGCGCACTGGAGAACAATGATGGAGAGGAGGTATAGACGGACATAGAGTCCGGGGAAGAAGATGGAGAAAGAGTACAAGCACTCAAAAACAACAAACAACAAACACACACTGGGGGGCCCGCGCGCAACAGGAAGATAGGAAACGCCTCATACGATTCCTCGTACGCCCCGCACCCTGCGACGCAAGGTGCGGGGCTACTCGGAATGACAGTGAATTTTTGTGACAAGCGCCTCGATACGCTCGGCGCGCCGCGCCGAGCTACTCGGCGAACGCCGAGTAGAAAACGGCGGCCTGTCCTGAGCGAAGTCGAAGGGAGCCGTTTTCGTATCGAGGCGCTCCTATTATTATCGCCTGTCATTCCGAGTAGCTCGCCCTGAGCTTGTCGAACGGGCGAGCGTACGAGGAACTTCTTGCCCCAAAGAAAATAGCCGCAGAAAGAGTGATGGAACGAGAAGCGTTTCATGATGTACGAAGTGCATCTATAGCAGACTTTCGATCTTGCGCACCAAAAATGAAACTCGCCGCCACCAGGTTATTCGCCCCCGCCTTCTTGCACTCTTTCGCGGTGATGGAATCGATTCCCCCGTCCATCTGAATCATGAGTTCCGGATGCGTCTTCCGCAGAGCCGTCACCTTCCCCAGCACTTCCGGCATGAACTTCTGCCCGCTGAAGCCCGGGTGCACGGACATGACGAGGACGAGGTCGACGTCGCCGACGATGTCATCGATCGCACTGATAGGAGTACCTGGATTGAGAGCGATCCCAACTGTAGCTCCACCCTTGCGGATATGATCGATGACGTCTTTCCGCTCAGCGGGGCTGACGACGGCCTCGGCGTGGAAGGTGATGTGCTTGGCACCGACGGCGAAGAACTCTTTGAGGCGCTCACGAGGATTGCTGACCATCAGGTGAATATCGAGAGGCAGGCGCGTTTTCAGACGCGCAATGACAGGCGCTCCAAACGAGAGATTCGGTACGAAATGCCCGTCCATCACATCGACCTGCAGCCAGTCCGCCGATGCCACCGAATCGACTTCCTCCTGCAGGTGAGCGAGATTGCAGGCGAGGATGGAGGGGGTGATGATGAGGAGGTTGGGTGGCACCATGGCGGGATTGTACTCCCCGTCTCTTTGCTGTGGGGAAATACGGAGTACGCTTACTACTGATGATCAAAGAAGTTCAGCAACCGACAGCACAGACACCCACTCCCCTCTCTTTCCCATTGGATAAGATCTACCGCATACTTCACACGCACGCAGAAGCGATTAACCGTAAGCTAGCGACAAGCACTTCTGGAAAAATCAATCTCGATTTTACTCGCGACGAAGAAGTGCAGTTGTCGCTGTTGATGGAACCTGACTATCGCTCGGCTGCCAAGACGGTCGTTGAGCAATATTTTCCCGAATGGCGAGGGAGACTTCAGTTCGCGGTCCTGATACCTACCGATGGACTTCATGCAAGCAACAGCCAGGCTCCGAAGGAAACGGGTCCTGAGGATCCGTTGCTAAAACAATGACCATATCTCATGCCGGCTCCACATCCCTGATTCTCCCCACGTGCCTCCCCCCCTCAAACGCGGTAACGAGGAACGCATCGACCATCTTCTTCGCCGTTTCCGGATCGAGCGTGCGTCCACCGAGGCTCAAGACGTTGGCATCGTTGTGCTGACGGCTGAGCACTGCGTCCTCCACTGAACAACACCGTGCCGCGCGAATGCCGCGTACTTTGTTAGCGGCGATCGATTCGCCGATGCCGCTCCCACCGAAAACGATCCCCGGGCATTGCTGCTCGAGGACGACAGCGCAGGCTTTGCGGATGATGGCAGGATAATCGACGGGCTCTTCGGAGAACGTGCCTTCGTCGATGATGTCGATACCTTGGCTGAGGAGGTGCTTCTTGATGACTTCCTTGAGTGCATACCCTGCATGGTCGGTGCCGAGCGCAACGCGTGGAATCTTCTTCATGAATGCTCTCATGCTACTCTACACGGGCACATGGATCGAAAGTTTCTCGTAGCGGCAAATTGGAAGATGAACCCTGCTCCCACAGGCTTCGATGCGGTGGATTCGCCATACAGGGGAGAAAGCGCCGTTGACGTGGTCGTCTTCCCATCGTTCATCGACCTCCAACGGTGCGTCGGGGCGAAATTGATCACGGGCGGGCAGTGCGGCCGGCCCGAACAATCGGGAGCCTTCACGGGGGATGTGAGCATCACCCAACTGAAAGCAATGGGTTGCCGCTACGTCCTCTGCGGCCACTCCGAGCGCCGTCAGCATCATGGGGAAACGGACGAGTTCGTACGTGAGCAGGCAATTGCCGCACTCGAAGCCGGACTCCACCCGATCATCTGCGTGGGGGAAACGGAAGAGGAACGCAAAAAAGGCAAGCAGAATGACGTCGTGAAGAGACAGATGAACGATCTCCCCGCCGGCATCAGCATTGCCTACGAGCCGGTCTGGGCGATCGGGACGGGGAAGACTGCGACGCCGAAGGATGCGCAGGTGATGCATGCCTTCATCCGCTCGCTACTGTCGGAAAAAGAAACACGGATACTCTATGGAGGGTCGATGAACGGAAAGAATTGCGAGGAACTCCTCGGCTGTCCCGACATAGACGGAGGATTGGTGGGAGGTGCGTCGTTGAAGCCGGAGGAGTTCAAACGCATTGTGGAAGTTGCTGTAGCACGCAAATGAATTATGAATCATGAATCATGGTCTTGGATTTCTTGATAAGACCATTGATCAGCTTACTGACAACGACACTTTGCTCCGCAATTTTTTGAAATTTTTCTTTTGAAATATATCCAACATCCCTGCTGACAAGAATTTGGTTCTGAACTTCCGTCAAAGAACCAAGAGCAATGGAATAGAAATGAACTTTTTGTTTGTAGGATTGCATGCTGAAGCCCTCAGCAATATTCGATGTAATCGATACCACTGCAGTACGTAATTGATTTGCAAGTTCATACACTTCTTTTGCGGAAACGATTCAGTTGCGTCGTAGACCATGAGAACCAGCTTGTGCCCTTCCTTCCAAGCATTCAGATCAGTGAATGACCGGATCGATCCCCGTGATGTAACTTGGATTTCCATAATTCATAATCCGTAATTCAGGTTCGAATCCACTGCCCCCCTCCCAAATTCTTCGCTGCCCCGTTGAGTTCGAGGACCGTGAGAACAGCACTCAACTCCCCCACCGTGAGATCGCTTTTCGCAACCAGATCATCACTCGATTGGGGCATCGTCGTGAGACAGGTGAGGAGTTTCTTCTCTTCCTCATTCTGGGCGACGTACGACATCTGATCCGGATCTCTAGGATCGGGAACGATGACGCCGAGATCGTGAAGGACATCCCGCGGAGATGGAGCGATCCTCGCCTGGTTCTTCCGGATGATCTCGTGGCACCCCGCGTAATTGCCGTCGAACATCTGCCCCGGGACAGCGAAGACTTCCCGGCCATAATCGAAAGCGAGTTTCGCAGTGATGAGTGCGCCGCTGCTCTCGGGAGCTTCCAAAACGACCGTCGCGAGGCTCAGACCGGCAATGATACGGTTGCGTAGCGGGAACGTGAACATGTCCGGCCCCATGCGCAGGGGGAATTCGCTCATGACCAGCCCGCCAGCATCGATGATCCGCTCGGTAAGAATGTTCGCATGAGGATGGAGCGTCAACAGACCTTGTCCCAGAACCGCAACCGTCCTTCCGTGTGCGGAGAGGGTTTCCTCCGCGACCTGAGCATCGATTCCTCGTGCAAGCCCGCTGACAGTGACAATTCCCGCTTGTGCAAGTGCTCGCGAGAATTCCTGAGCGACGCGTCTGCCGTACGCAGACATTGTCCTCGTGCCAACCAACGCGACACACGGTTGGTTCAGAATGGAGAGATCGCCTTGAATGTACAGGAAGACCGGCGTATCGGGAATATCGGCCAGACGTTCGGGGTACGAAGGATCGCCGAGAGCGATGATCCGCGCATCAGCGGAGGCCAGGAGCGCCTCCTCTTGCTCAGCATCGCACTTGGCCATCCGCTCCAGCACAGCCGTAATGGTCTGTTCGCGGCAGCCGAGGCCGCGCAGGACTTCACTGTCGATGTGACGTACAGCATCTTCAAGTGTGCCGAAGACGCGGATGAGTGCTTCATGCCGTTCGCGGTTGAGCACTTGGAGGCAGGACCAGAGGAGGTGGGTGCGGACCTGGGAAGAGGGCATGGAACAACGCTATGGGCACCAGCAAGGTGATGGAAGACCCACCAAGAAATATTCTTTATCGATAGTGTATTTTTTCGCTTTGGGAAGACATCTTTGACGTTCCATAGGGTCGTGGAACAGCCGTGGGCTATCACGAATCAAAGAGCCTGAGGATCTTGTCTCCAAGAGGAAAATCCCGCATGCTCTCCCGGTCATCCCTCGCATTCGCTCGGAACAGGCTTCTAGCCGCTGTAGCTCAGTGGTAGAGCAACGGTATCGTAAACCGTGGGTCGGGAGTTCAAATCTCCCCAGCGGCTCCATTCCTCCATGTATGAACCGTGATGATCTGAAGAAAAACTGACTCCTGAGCAATACCAAGTGACACAGCAGAAAGGCACCGAACCCGCCTTCTGTGGGGTCTACTGGAATCACCACGAGAAGGGCACGTACTGCTGCGTCTGCTGCGACACACCGCTGTTCGGTTCGGAGAAAAAGTTCGATTCGGGAACGGGCTGGCCGAGCTACTTCCAGCCCGTGACGGAACGTGCGGTGAAGAATGTGACGGACATCAGCCACGGCATGCGCAGAACGGAAGTCCTCTGCGCGACGTGTGACGCGCACCTGGGACATGTGTTTGAGGATCTACTGTCCTATCTGCTCCAACGCACTCCTCGCCGTCGCATTCTCCGGATCAATCGTGAGGATCTCCTCAAACTGCTCCCGTGCTCCCTCCGCATCTCCTGTCTTATAGAGGAGAATACCGTAGTTGATGCGCGCGGGAATCGATCGCGGGGCGAGATGCACCGCGCGCTCATACTGGGCCATGGCGCCCTCGATGTCGCCGGTCGACTGGAGCGCGACGCCCATGTTGAACCGGACATCGGGATAGAACGGATTCAGCGCAATCGCAATGCGGTACTGCTCGATCGCCTTCTGCATGTTGCCCTGATAGGCGTACGTCGCGCCCAAGTTGATATGCGCTTCGAGGTAAGTGGGATCTTCCTGCAGAGCCTGGAGCAGATCCTGCTGCGCGGCAACGTAGTTCTTCTGCGCGATCCAGACAAGCGAGCGCCCCATGTAGGCCTCGCGGCTGTGGGGATTGAGAGCCAGACCCTTCCCATAGATGTCGAGCGCTCCCTGGATGTTCCCCTGCTTGCGGTAGACCGCACCCAAGTTCGCGTAGATCTTCGCATGCGGCCGGATCGCAAGCGCCTTCTCGAATTCGCCGATCGCATCATCGAGCCGCCCCTCAAGGCGCCACGCGTTGGCGATGTTGTTGTGCGCGACGTGGGATTCTGGATAGTGGAGAAGAACGTTGGTGAGGAGCGTGTACGTCGTCCGCCACACCTGCGATTGCACGTAGGAACGAATTCCTAACGCGATGATCATGCACACACCAATGATCATCATTCCTCTCCCCATCTTGTTCACCAAAAACATCACCAACGCTATCAGGGCAATGAACACTCCGATCGACGGGAAATACGCATACCGATCCGACGCGAAATACACATCCAGATCACCACCCTTCGTGAAGTTGAGGAATGTGGGAGCAACGGTGACAGCGTAGAGCGCCACACCGAACGCGGTGTCCCGCGTCCGTTTCCCGTAGGGGCGTAGCACCGCTACGCCACATCCATAGGCCGTGACGATGCAAATGATGAGAATGACAATCCAGACGAGAATCGGCACATAAAAATCCGGCGACGTGATGACGACGTCCTTGTGGTAGGGATAGAGGAGCGAGAAGGTATCCGGCCAGACGATCTTTCGCAGGTAGAACAGGGAAGATTTCCCCGCCATCAGGATCTTCTCCAGCGTCGAGGATGATGCGACCGTCTGCGTCTTCCCGCCGAGACCAATCACACCGAAGAGGACGGAGAGCGCGAAGAAGGGAATCTTTTCGATGAACATCGCGCGTGTGAATCTCCGGTGCTGCTGCCAATCGATCAGGAGGAGGAGGATGGGCAGCGTGATCGCCATAACCTTGGAGAGCAGCGCTAGCGTGAAGAACCCCAAAGCGGCGGCCAATCTGCGACGCATAGGCTCCTCTCTCCACCGAAGCCACATGATGAGCGTCAACAGAAGAAAAAATGTGGACAGAAGATCCTTGCGCCCGCTGACCCACATGACGCCCTCGGTGTGGAGAGGATGGACCAGGAACAGCAGTCCACAGAAAATTCCGGCGGCATATCCGATGCCTCTCTGTCCGGTGGTAGCGCGACCTTCCAGGTCGCGCGCACGTCCTCGCGTAAAAATCAACGTGACAAACCAGGTCACCAACAATGCATTGAACGTGTGGAACAGAACGTTCGTGAGGTGATACTGGAACGGGTGGATGCCGCCGATCTGGTAATCAAGTTGATAACTGAAGAATGTGACGGGAATGTAGAGTTCGGGATCGTAGGTGCTGAAGATGTGCTTGATCGTCGCCAGTGAGATTTCGCGGATCGCCGGGTTCTCGTAGACAAGCATGCCGTCATCCCACCGCACGAATTCGCTCTGCCAGACGGCTTTGCCGTAGACCAGGGCAGAAAGGATGAAAAACCCTGCAATGATGATTGCTGCCAAAACTCCCGGCTTCACCCCTTCTCCTGCCGCAGCGGGAGAAGGTGGCGCGCCTCGGGCGCGCCGGATGAGGGTATGGAAGAGAGAAAGCACTTCCATAGTGTACGTATTTCTGCTACAATGGGGAGATTTCTCAACACAAACACACATGACCCTCGACGCTTGCATCGCCCACGCGATCCACAGTGATCTGGACATCCTCGAAGCCCTCCCGGAAGTCGAGTACGTGCCCGTGGAGGAGCTGGAGACCTACGTGGAGCGTTTCGTACTGACTGTGCAGGAATCCCTCAGGAACGTGATCCAGAACCGAGGTGAGCCGTATCTGCGCAGCAAGGATGCCGCCGGCCTCTGCGCCACCTGCATCGAATCCGGCATCGCCCTCCCTCCGGGGATGCTCCTGAAGATGTGCCAGACGATCATGAACCTGAGCCAGCTCGACGCGAAGTTCATCTTGGATACCGATGACGGGAAGAG
>CAZLYW010000009.1:7795-30143 GCA_964563915.1 uncultured Candidatus Peribacteria bacterium
CCTCTACTACGTAAAGATGACCATTGCTTGAGTGCGTACTCTTGTCACCCCGAGTAGAAAATCGCGGAGCGATTTTCGTATCGAGGGGCCGATGACGGGAAGAGCCTCTACTACGTAAAGATGACCATTGCTTGAGTGCGTACTCTTGTCACCCCGAGTGGCCCTCGCACCATTCTGCAGAAGGGTGCGGGGCGTAACGAGAGATTAGCGCTTGCTGAACTGCGGCGACCGTCGCGCCCTCTTGAGCCCCGGCTTCTTCCGCTCTTTGATGCGGGCATCGCGGCGGAGGAATCCTGCACGCTTCAGGTCGGGACGGAAATCGGAGTTGAGGAGTAGGAGCGCCCGGCTGATGCCGTGACGGACTGCGTCGGACTGGCCTTCTTTGCCGCCACCGGAGACGCGAGCGTCGATATCGACGGTCTTGGCGATGCCTGCGAGCGTTAGAGGCGCCGTTGCGTTCTCGATGGCGAAGCCCGAGAAGTACTCTCTGAGTTTCATCCCGTTGATCGTGACCTCGCCGGAACCGTCCTGATAGAGTTTGATGCGCGCGCGAGCCGTCTTCCGTTTTCCAAGGCCTGCAAGATAAGAACGTTTGGTGGTCATACTATGAGGGGTAGGGTCCTTCTCCCACCGCAGTGGGAGAAGGTGGCGCGCTTAGAGCGCGCCGGATGAGGGGCGGGTGAGGGCGGGATTAGACAGCAGTAAGATCAAGTACTTTCGGCTTCTGCGACGCATATTTGTGCTGATCGCCCCGGTAGACGTGCAAGCGGCGCAGCATCGCATGACGGAGGCGGTTCTTCGGGAGCATACCGTAGACGGCCTTCTCGATCGCCTTCTCAGGCGTCTCTTCCATCATGTTCGCGAGCGTCGTGATGCTCGAGTGACCGATCCTCCCCGTGTGGTGGAAGTACGTCTTGCGGCGTCCCTTCTCCGGACTGACCGACAGTTTTTCGACATTGATGACGATCACGTGATCGCCGCAGAGCTGGTGCGGCGAGAAGGATGGACGGTGTTTGCCGCGCAGGACGTGTGCGACCTTGGACGAGACGAATCCAATCGTGAGCCCCGCCGCATCAACGACGTGCCAGAGCGGAGCCGATACGGGGACAGTAGTAGTTTTCATGAGGGTCAAGAGAGCCGCGAGGGTGAAGAGGATGGAGAGGATTTCTTCTTTGCCGCCCTTACCGTCGTCGCCCTCTTTACCCTTTCGTCAGGACTATCACTGCTCTTACCGACATCCGAATCCATCAACGACAACTCCACCATCTTCGCCCCATCCCCATGCCTCAGCCCCAGAGGAATCATACTCGTATACCCCGAAGACCGCTTGGCATAGCGATCCTTGAGGAGCTCCATCACTTTCTTGCAGGCATTCACGTGCGTCACATAGGCGTTGATCGCCCGGATGGCATTGCGCGCATCTTTCGTCTTCGCCGTCGTGATGATCTTCTCGATCATCGGCTGGACGACCTCGGCGCGCTTCTTGGTCGTGCGGACGGACTCATACAGGAGCACGGAGGTTGTTAGGTTCCGCAAGAGCGACCTGCTATGCGCTGGCTTGTGACGGAGCCGAAGTCTGGACTGACGATGTCTCATTATTGAGAGAGGGGGCTTGCCCCGAGTAGCTCAGCGCGCAGCGCTGAGCGTATCGAGGGGTGACGGAGCCGAAGTCTGGACTGACGATGTCTCATGGAGATTCGACGTTCTCATCGGAAAGCTTGAGTCCCCGGTCTCCGAGGGTCTTCTTGACCTCATCGAGCGCCTTGGCGCCGAAGCCGCGGAAGTTCTGGAGCGTCGCCTCGGTGCACTTGGTGAGCTGCTCGATGGAACCGACGCCCGCATTGATGAGCGCGTTAAGCGTGCGGGGCGAGAAGTTCAGGATTTCGATCGGAGTGTAGCTCTCTTTGATCGGCGCGTGCGCGGCATCATCTACGTGCTGCGCGGTGACGCGGGAGAAGTCGGCAACGAACTCGGGCTCGACGACCTTCTTGTCGGACGCGAAGTACCCGAAGTAGCTCTGGAGGAGCTGCGAGGCGAACACCACTGCCTCTTCGGCGCTGAGAGAGCCGTTCGTCTCCACGTCGAGCGCGAGTTTCTCGAGGTCCGTCCGCTGGCCGACGCGCGCGGCTTCCACGTCGAACCGGACACGGACGACGGGGCTGTAGATAGCGTCGATGTAGATGAGGCCAGGTTCGTTCTGCTTCTTGTTGCGTTCCTGGGCGGAAACGTAGCCGACGCCCTTCTCGACCGTCAGTTGCATCTCGACCGAGGCGCCTTTCTCGAGTGTCATGAGCTCCAGATCGGGGTTCAGAACTTCGATATCTGAGCTCGTTTTGAGATCCTTCGCCGTGACCGCCTTCGGGCCACGGACTTCGAGTGTAATCACCTCGGGTTCCTTGCTGTGCTTACGCAGCTGGAGGAGCTTCATGTTGAGTCCGACATCGAGCATCGACTCGCGCACGCCCTTGATCGTCGAGTATTCATGTTGGACGCCGGAGATGCGCATGGAAGTGACGGCGGCGCCCGGCAGGCTCGAGAGTAGCACTCGACGCATGGAGTTCCCCAGCGTCATACCGTAGCCGGGGGGTAGTGGCCCGATCATGAAGATCACGTGCGTGGCGTCCCCTTTCTTCACGGGATTCATCGTGAATGTCGGGAGTCCGATGTCTTCCTGGATGATGTGCATACGATTGGTGGGAAGAGAATTTAGGTGCGAGAATAGAACTCCACGATCTGCCGCATATCGACCGCCTGCTCAGCAGTGTCTGGAGGCGGTAGGGCATGGATCTCAATGCGCATCGCCTTGGGATCGACCGTCATCCAGTTGGGCGGCAAGTACTTCTCGTGTGCAGCCATGATGGGGGGGAAGATCGGCGAATGTTTCGATTGCGAGCGAACGGTCACTACCTGCCCCTGCTTGACTTGAAAGGAGGGAACGGTGACCCGAACGCCGTCGACGAGGAAGTGCCCGTGCCCGACGAACTGGCGAGACTGCGTGCGTGTCATGGCGAATCCCGCACGGTAGACGACGTTATCGAGCCGCCGCTCGAGCATCTGCTTGAGCGCATCGCCCGTTTGTCCAGTCACCTTTGTCGCTCGCAAGTACATACCCAGGAATTGCCGCTCGCTGATGCCGTACATAGCGCGTGCTTTCTGCTTCTCCTTCAGCTGCTGCCCGAATTCCGAGAGGCGGCTACCCTGGTCGCGCGGCGTCTTCCCCGGCCCGTGCGGCTTGCGCTGCAGGATCTTGTCGTACTTGTCCGTCCCGTACAGGTTCATACCCTGCCGGCGGCACTTCTTTGCTTTGGGTCCGTTGTACTTCATGAGGCGAAATTGAGAACGGAAAATTGAGAATTGAGAATATGCTTGAGAGATTACTGGTGGAGAATGGGCGAGGAATGCATGAAGAGGAGAGAAACGAGAGAATTTTCAATTCTCAATTATCAATTTTCGATTACACTCGGCGTCGTCCGGGAGCGCGACAACCACCGTGCGCGATGGGCGTCACGTCCATGATCGCATCGAGGTTCAGACCGGCGCCCTGGAGTCCGCGGACCGCCTGTTCACGGCCGGGGCCGAGCCCCTTCACTTCGACCATCACCGATTCGATGCCGTAGGGTTTGATCTTCGCGACGGCTGTTTCGGCTGCGACTTTGGCGGCGTACGGCGTGGATTTTCGCGTGCCTTTGAATCCGGCCGATCCGCTGCTGCTCCATCCGAGAACGTTGCCCTCGAGATCCGTGAACGTGACGATCGTGTTGTTCTCGCCAGCATGGATGCAGACGCGCGCCTTGGGGAGCGACCGCTTGACCTTCTTCTTCACGGGCTTGACCGCTGAGGTCTCGGCGCCCTCGGCGCCGGGTACGGGACCTCCTCCCTCGAGGGCCTTTTCGATTGCCGATGGTCCTTTCTTCTCGTCTGGCATGATGATGAATGGGAAGGGTGATGGGTCCTTCTCCCGTCCTGAGCATAGCGAAGGAGAGGGAGAAGGTGGCACGCTTAGAGCGCGCCGGATGAGGGTGGTTAGGTCTTCGTCAGCACCGTCCGTCCGGAGAGCCCCGTCTTCTTCTTCCCGCGCTTGGTCCGGGCATTCCTGCGGGATGTTTGCCCGCGTGTAGGGAGCTTGCGACGGTGCCGGTACCCCCGCCACGTGCCGATGTCCTGCAGGCGTTTGATGTCGAGGGAAACTTTGCGCGTCAGTTCGCCCTCGGTCAGTTCTTTCTCCACTCGGCCGCGCAGTCTCGCTTGATCCGTCTCGTTCAGTTGATCAGCCTTCGTATCGAGGTGGACGCCGAGTTCGCGGAGAATGCGTCTGCTAAGCGGACGCCCGATTCCTTTGATCTCCGTGAGAGCGATCTCGATTCTCTTAGAGCCGGGAAGAACAACACCAGAGATACGAAGCATACTGTAGATTTGGGAAACAATTATCCCTGCCGTTGTTTATGCTTGGGATTCTTGCAGACGATCCTGCGCACGCGCTTCCCTTTGCCGCTCCGTCGGATGACGAGGCGACAGTTCTTGCAGATCGGTGTGCAGGATGGGCGAACCTTCATGATGCGGATGGTGAGGAAGCCACCGGAGCCGAGGATTGTGGGGGCGGAGCACCTGCTACGAGCCCGTTTGACGTTGGCGCGGGAGATGAGGCAGACGCCGGAGTGATGGCCCCGGGTGTGGATGGCGATGAGGGCAGAGGAGCAGAGGTGGCAGCTCCTGGAGATGCAGAGGTGGGTGAAAACCGATAGACGATCCGCCCCTTGCTGAGGTCATACGGCGTCATCTCGAGTTTCACCCTGTCCCCCGGCAGAATCCTCACACGGTTGACCCGCATGCGTCCCGCAAGGTGACACAGGAGTGTGTGGCCTGCGGCCTGCTCGCTCGTGACCCGGACGCGGAACGTGGCATTGGGGAAGCACTCTTCCACAATGCCGGTGAGTTCGATGACGTCTTTGGACACAGGGAAAGCGAGAGGGCGTGGAAAGCCGAGGCATCTTACGGAGGGAAAGAAGCTCGGACAAGGCGTGGGGATGAAGAAAACTGTATGGGAAGACAAATTGTATTGAAGAAATATTGATATTATTTTATAATATACAAATCTGTGATCCGTTCATGCGAGGATTTCGTATCCGCTCTCCGTCACCAGCACGGTGTGCTCGAAGTGCGCCGAGAGTGACCCATCCTTCGTCGCAATTGTCCACCCATCTCCATCCTCTCGCACTTCGGGACGACCCATGGCCGTGATCGGTTCGATAGCGATGATCGTATGAACCGGGAGTTTCGGACCTGTTCCGGCTGTGCCGATGTTCGGCACGTCCGGGAACTGATGAAGCGTCGTCCCGAGTCCGTGCCCTGTGAGTCCATTCACGCACGAATACCCGTGTTCCTCAATGAACGTCTGGATCATGGAGGAGATATCGCCGACCTTCAGGCCGGGCCGGATGATGGTACAGACACGCTCGAGTGCGTCTTCGGAAACGCGGAGGAACTGCATGACATCCTCGGACACTCGCCCGACGGGGACGGTGAGGCACGCATCGGTGTAGAGCTTCCCGTACACCACACCGCAGTCGAGCGACACAATGTCGCCTTCGATGAGCTTTCGCGGATTGGGAATCCCATGGACGCACTGTTCATTGACGGACGTGCAGAGAGTCGCCGGGAACCCGTGGTATCCCTTGAATGCCGGAGCCGTCCCCTCGTGCGACCGAATGAAGTCTTCGGCGATGGAATCCAGATGCCCCGTTGTGATGCCCGGTTTCACATGCTTGGCAGTCTCGATGAGACAATCCCTCAGGATCTTGCCGCCTTTGCGGAGCAGCTCAATCTCGGCAGCCGAAAATATCTGAAACGTCGACACTTCCTCAGTCTAAAGGCAAAAACACAAACAAAAAAATACAAAACAGCCTACAATATACGGAATGGTCGCTCGCCACGGGGGGTGATGGGGCATGCGGAGCGGGAAGATGGCGCGCGCATCCTTTCTTTTTGGCCATTTTCGGAGCTTGTCCCGAGCGAAGCGAGGAGGACGAGCAAAGAAAATGGCCGGTGCGCCGCAGCGCAAAAAAAATTAAGCGACCACTCGCTTCATATCTTCATACACCTCATCAACATTTTTCATGCCATTGATCTCAATCATTTTCTTGTCTCGCTTGTACTTCTCAATCACCGGCATCGTCTTCTCTGTAAACGTCTTCATCCTCCTCTCCACAATTTCCGCATTGGCATCATCCGCCCTCCCCTCCGCCTCCGCTCGCCCGAGGATCCTCTTCATCCCCTCTTCGGGACTCAGGAGGATATGGATGCATCGGAAATCCCGCCCGACATCCTTCATGATCTGATCGAAGCCCTCCATTTGATTCTCATCCCGCGGAATGCCATCAAAAAGGATTTTTTGATTCTTCGGTCGCGCCGAAATCGCTTCTTTCACCACCTGCATGATGATCTCATGAGGAACGAGATGGCCTTTATCGATGTAGGAGCTGACGGTCTTCCCTAGATCTGAATCAGATGCGGCGATTTTCCTCAACTCTCCGCCGGCCTCGAAAATGTCGTACTTGAACTCCTGCGCGAGACGCTTGGCCTGCGTACCCTTTCCTGACCCTTGAATCCCAAAAAGTACTAGATCCATATGTGAGAAGTGAGGACAGGATCGAACGATTCCATAATCACACTAGTTTTTCGTAATCATGTGCCAGCATTTGCGCGTTGATCTGCCGGATCAATTCCATGACGACCCCGACGATGATGATGAGGCCGGAGCCGGAGATGAGGAGATCGGTGGAACCGAGTGTGGAGTACTTCGTGAAGAGCAGCGGGATGACCGCGACGATTGCGAGGAAGATGCCTCCCCACAGGTTGAGGCGATTGCTGGTCTTCGCGAGGAGGTTGGCCGTCTGCGGGCCGGGACGCACGCCGGGGATGAACCCGCCACGCTTCTGGATGGTTTCGGCGACGTCACTCGGCTTGAAGGTGACCGACACGTAGAAGAAGGTGAAGCCAACGACGAGGAGGAAGTACCCGGCCATGTACAGGAGACTGGGGTTCTGGGAGTTCAGGTACGTCGTGATGAAGCCGACGACGGAGGCGAAGCGCGGTGCGCTCTGGAGGAACTGCGCGAGGATCGCTGGGAACGTGATGAGGGAAATCGCGAAGATGATCGGGATCATGCCCGCCTGGTTGAGGCGGATGGGAATAGAGCCCTGGACGCCTCTGCCCGCCCCCTGGCTCGCGTACGTGATGGGGATCAGACGGTGCGCGTCGGTGAAGAGGACGACGGCAACGAGCGTGGCGATGGAGAGGATGACGAAGAGGTAGAACGCTCCCACTTTGCTGTCGCCGGCGAGCAGGATTGAACCGAACCGCGACGGGATGGCCGCGACGATGCCGACGAAGATGATCATCGAGACGCCGTTGCCGACCCCCTTCTCGGTGATGATCTCGCCCAGCCACATGAGGAAGAGCGAACCGGCGGTCACGAAGATCATCGGGAAGAGCACGCCGGGGAAGGTGATGTCGACGATGTTGACCCCGCCCTGGCCGAGGAGAACGAGGAATCCGTAACTCTGGAGGAAGCTCAAGGGCAGCGTGAGCCAGCGCATGTAACGGTTGAGCTCCTGCTGGCCCTGCGCGCCTTCCTTGCTGAGCGCCTCGAGCTTGGGGAAGATCACCGTACAGAGCTGGATGATGATGGACGCGTTGATGTACGGGCTGAGTCCGAGCAGCACGATGGAGAAGTTATCGAGTCCTCCGCCGGTGAGCGCGGCGAAGACCCCGAGCGCGCCGCCATTGGACCCCTGCGTATCGAGGAATTGCTTGAGTGCAAAGGGATCAGTTCCCGGCACGGCGATGTGCGAGGCAACACGGTAGAGGAACAGCAGAAACAAGGTGACGAGGATGCGCTTACGTAAATCTTCGGACCGCCACAGTTGTTGAACATATGTAAGCATATTGGCTAGGAGTTTATTCCGAGTAGCTCGTCCGCCTCGGGCGGACGAGCGTACGAGGGATGATGATAACGCTCCCTCCCGCCTTCTCGACTGCCTGTTTCGCCTTCGCCGAAACGGCATGAACGGACAGGGCAAACTTCTTGCTGACGGTTCCGCGGGAGAGGAGTTTGACGGGATTGCTGGTGCGGAGAATCCGCTTTTCGCGGAGTGCGGCGATGTCGTACGCGCCGGCTTCGAGTTTCTCTTCTAGTGTGTCAAGATTCAGCGGCTCGTAATCCTGGCGGCGCGGATGCGTGAAGCCGCCCATCTTCGGCTGACGGCGGATCAGCGGCACTTGGCCGCCTTCGAAGCCGAATCTCCTCCCCTTCCCGACGCGGGATTGCTGGCCTTTGGTGCCGCGGCCGGCCGTGGTACCGCCTTTGCCGCTATTCCCGCGCGCGACGCGCTTGTGGGATGTTCGGGAGCCGGGATTGGGTCGGAGCGTGTGGAGCATGGGCATTGAGGGGCGAGGCATTCCCTCGCCCACCGAGAGCGGCATTGTAGGGGAGTGAGTGAGGAAAGAAAAGGTTTAGAATTGCGATATTGATACTCGCTCTGACCCTTGCCCTCCTGTGCCTGACCCCTCAATCAGGTATCGCCTATTTTCGCCTGAACGCCCAAACCGTTCCCCATCTCGTCCTTCCGAAAACTCGGCCCGCGCTCCGGAGCAATGCCTCATCAACATCTACGAACCCGGTGCTCCAGACATTTCGCAATGACATACTCTCCCTCGTGAACCAGGAACGGAAGAAACGGGAGCTTGCATCGCTGACACGGAATCCCTTCCTCGAACGCTCCGCGCAAGCGCATGCCGACGACATGGCGAAGAGAAACTTCTTCTCTCATGTGTTTCCGGAAGGAACGCGACCTGAAGACCGCATCCGCGCCGTCGGGTACTTCGCGAAGCCGTGCACCCCGAGCGCGAGCGAGGGGGAGCCTACGTCAGGGTCGAAGGGCGATTGTGCCGTGCGTGTTTCGTACGGCGAGAACATCGCCAAAGGTCAGAAGAATACGAGAGATGTGATGACCGCCTGGATGAACTCGAATGTGCACCGCGAGAACATCCTCAAGCGCGATTTCAAAGAACTCGGCCTCGGGTATGCGGATGGATTGTGGGTGCAGAACTTTGGCGGGATACAAATCAGTCGTTAACTCGGCGCAAATTGGCAAATGCTTTCCCAAACTCCAATGCCGCTTCCGGCCCATTCCCCGTCACAATCAACCCATCCACCGTCACCGGCTCTCCGGTGTACTCGACATCATGCAGCGCCAGAAACCCTGCTTGATCGCCATCTTCATTCCAAATGGTTGCCTTCCTCCCAGCAAGCACTTCCGCCGCCACAAGGATCTTCGGCGCGATGCAGATGGCCCCCAAGGGCTTCTTCGCTTTAACGGTGTCTTGAGCAATCCTCTTGGCCTCCTCGTTCTGCCAGAGATTGGATGCGCCAGGACCGCCGATGAACCCGATGCGATCGTAGTCCTTCACATTGACGTCTTTGAGCGCGACCTCAGCATTCTCCTCCGCTCCGAATTTTCCAACACAGAGACCAGCCTCGGTGGACGCGAGGATCACTGCAAATCCGGCCGTCGTGAGTCCCTCCCGCGTGCCGTTGAGTTCGACGTCTTGGAATCCCTGCTTGGCGATGACGAGGAGAGCGTTCTTCATCTAAAACATCATACAACAAACAACAGACAGCGTGGTCGCGCGCCACGGGGTTCCTCGTACGCTCGCTGCTCCCCACTTCGGCCAACCTTCGCTCCAGCTTCGGTCGGCAGGCAAGGCTACGAGGGGCAGGCTGCAGCGAGCTACTCGGAATGACAAAATTGCATTGAAGAGGAACGCCTCGTTATGCTCGCCCTGAGCCTGTCGCCCCTCGACTGCGCTCGGGGCGACCCTGATACCACTTCGCGTTTAAAACGTTGCGAATCAATCAGATCGTCATCGATGTATCTTGGCTTGAGTAAACGCTACGCGGTACGAGATGAGGAGGCTACACAAGATTGATACGTAGCGTTTTTAATGCAACTTGGCATGAGGAATCGAATGGGTCGAAGGGCGAGCTACTCGGGGTGACATCGCTTAGCAGAGACGTCGAGTAGCTCGGCGTGGAGCGCAGAGCGTAACGAGACGATTGTTACCAAGCCCCTTTCTGTCATTCCGAGTAGAAATTGCCGAGGCAATTTCGTACGAGGAATCGTACGAGGAACTAACATTTACTCAATCTTCCCCTTCCGATGAATATCTCTCTGCTTCGTCGCCTCTTCTTTCGACATTTCCGTCAATCCCAGCCCTCCAGAACGGACATCGTCGGCACTGTCCGAAACGTAGACCTTCCCGGCGCCTTTCATCACATCATCGGAGAATTTCTTGGGTGAGCCCTCCGCGGAGTCGGCCTCCACAACGGCCACGGCGCTGTCGGTGACGGGAACGCCGACATGCCTCAGTTTCCCCAGCGCCATCATCGCTGTCTGCGCGTTCACGAGTTTGTTGCGTGTCCCGAACCGCTTGCTGAGAACGTTCTTCACTCCGGCTTGATCGAGGATCACGCGGAGCGCTCCGCCGGCGATGATGCCCGTTCCGGGCCTCGTTGGTAGGATGCGAACGCGTGCGGCCTTGAACTTCAGTTCGACGGAGTGGGGAATCGTATCGTTAACGATGGGAATGCGGATCATCGCGCGCTTGGCGGCCGAGGATGCTTTCTTGACCGCAGCCTGCACTTCCGTCGCCTTGCCCGTGCCGAGGCCGACCTTCCCCTTCTTGTTCCCGACGACGACGATTGCGCGGAAGCGCATGCGGCGCCCGCCTTTCACGACGCGCGTGACGCGGTCAACGGAGAGCGTCGCTTCTGAGAATTCACTCGGTTCCCTCTGGCGGCGGTGATCGCCGCGCTTGCGGTCGGGACGGGAAGATTTGGCCATAAAGCTAATGGGTGATAGAAGATGCGGAAGGCTCACCGGCTGTTGAAGTGGCCAGAGATTCTATCCACGAAGAATTTACGCAAATAGATTCTTGGTTCGATTCCGAAGATTTGTCACCCGCTGCCACCAGAAAACCTGAGGTCAACGGAGTACTGATGCTGGCACGATCGGGCGTGTCATTCTTCACAACAGCAGTAAGTTTTAGCTGCCCACTTTCAATTGCTATTGTTAACAGTGCAATGAGTCTCTTGCGCTCGGGAAGAAACAGAATTTTTGCGCGACGGTGTTCAAGATCATCCGCGAACTTTGCCGCGATCTCAAAAGAAGCTTGGCGAGACACCGGCCGGCAGGGGAAAGATTTTTCAAGCATGATTTAGAATTGCAATCCGCCCACGCGCGCTGCGTCAGCGAGTTCCTTGATGCGCCCGTGGTACTTGTACGGCCCGCGATCGAAGACGACGGCGGTGACTTTTCTCTCTTTGGCTTTCTTCGCGATCAGCGTGCCGACCTTCTTCGCGCCTTCCTTGGTGAGCTTCACCTTCGCTTCGATGGAGGATGCCGCCGCGAGGGTCTTGCCGGCGGTATCGTCGATCAGCTGAACGCGGATGGCTCTGAGTGATCGATGCACCGACATGCGCGGACGCGCGCTGGTGCCGCGCACCCTCGCGCGGACTCTACGGATGCGTGCTTGCCGGAGCTGGGACTTGGTAGGACGGGACATGGTTTAGGAAACGATAGTAGAAGGGGGGCAGTCTCCCTTTCCTGTCCTGAGCGGAGCGAAGGACGGGAGAGGGACGGAAGGGTGAGGGAATGAAAGGAGGGTGGCTGAGGAGTGAAAGGTTAGTCGGAGAGTGGACGGGCTCGGCTCGCGAAGCTCCGAGTGGAGTGAGGAGCGAAGTGGGGTGAGGGCAGGAAACGGAGGATACCGATCTGGAGAAGATAAATGAAGGGAGTGCTCCCCTCTCCCGACTGAGCGTAGCGAAGGCGGGGGAGGGGCTGGGGGAGGGGGTTTACACCGCCGCCTTCGCCACCGCGGCCTTGCCCGCCTTGCGCCGGACATCCTCGCCAACGTAGCGGACACCCTTGCCCTTGTACGGCTCGGGTGGACGCAGCGCACGAAGGTCGGAAGCGACCTGGCCGACGAGCTGCTTGTCGATGCCGCGGAAGATGACGATGTTCTTGTTCTTCTCGTCCTGGCTGACCTCGATGCCGGCGGGAATGATGAAGTTCACAGGGTGCGAGTGACCAAGATTGAGAGCGAGCGCCTGGACTTTACCCCGAGCCGTGTCGAGGGGTTTGATTTGTGCTTTGTACCCAACTCCAATGATCTCGAGCTTCTTCTCGTACCCCTGGCTCACGCCGACGGTCATGTTCCGTATGAGCACGCGTGTGAGGCCGTGGCGCGCTCGCGCGTCGTCGCTGTCATCCTTGCGAGTGACTTTCACCTCGTTCCCCTCGACGAGGACGATAACTTCCGGCAGGAGTTTGTAGGTGAGCTCGCCCTTGGAACCTTTCACATGAACAACTCCTGATGTCACGTCTACCGTAACTCCGGAGGGAATAGCCACTGGTTTTGCTCCGATTCGAGACATGGAGGGAATAGTAGAGGGGAGATCAGTCTCCCTCTCCCGCAAAGCGGGAGAGGGACGGAAGGGTGAGGGAATGATAAGGAGGGTGGCTGAGGAGTGAAAGGTTAGTCGGAGAGTGGACGGGCTTGCCCCGCGAAGCTCCGAGGGGAGTGAGGAGCGAAGTGGGTGAGAGTAGGAAAAGAGGGTGACTGTAAAGAAAGAGGTTGTTAGGAGATCGTACAAAGAACCTCTCCCCCCACCCTCTGCTTCCTCGCCTCCTTGTCGGTGAGGAGTCCCTTACTCGTCGTGATCACCGCGATGCCGAATCCTTGAAGGACGGGCTTGAGTTCGGCAGCTGGAGAGTATGCACGGCGTCCCGGCGTGCTCACGCGCTTGAGCTCGAGTGTTGGTTTATCGGCATGGAAGGTGACCTCAAGATCCTGCTTGGGCGCCTCGCCAATCACGGTGACGTTCGCGATCCACCCCTCTCGCTGGAGGAGTTCGAGGAGATCGTGCTTGATCTTCGACCACGGCGCGCGGCATGTGGGCCTGCGCGCGTGCTGCGCATTGCGCATTCTTGTTAGAAGGTCGCCGATGGGGTCAGAGACGATAACCATAATGACAGTGTGAGAATACTAGAGGGAGGAGCAGTCTCCCTCTCCCGCGAAGCGGGAGAGGGACGGAAGGGTGAGGGCAGGAAAGAAGAGTGGCTGAAGCGTGAAAGGTGAGTCGGAGAGGTGATCACCACGAAGACTTCGTCACCCCCGGAATCTCCCCATTGCACGCGAGCTCCCGGAAGCAAATGCGGCAGATGCCGAAGAATCGCATGTACCCGTGCCGGCGTCCGCAGAGCTTGCAGCGGTTGTAGATCCGCGTGGGGAACGCGGACTTCTTGCCTGCGCGCTTGGCCTTCAGATAGTCATCGAGGCGGCGCTGCTGGGCGAGGACGAGGGAGAGACGTGCCATGTTGTAGAAAGGGATAGGGGAGGGGGTTTAGGACGCAGCAGTATCCCCTGTTTTGGGCTTCAAATCAACATTCTGCTTGGCAGATTTGGTGGATTTCGCACCTGCTTCTCGAGTCTGAGCGACCTCGGAGTCGAAGACCGGCCGATCTGTCCCTCGTCCGTCTCGGCGCGGCCGAGCCGCGACGGATAGCTCCCGGGGCGATGGGGGAAGCTTGAGCGAAGGCTGGCGCTCCGGAGTGAACGGCATCCCCATGTGCTTCAGGAGCGCCCTGCCGCGATCGTCGCGTCCCGCCGTCGTGGCGATCTGGATCTGCATGCCGAAGATCTTGCCGGCTTCGACGCCAGGAGCCTCGGGGAAGATCGTGTGGTCACGGAGACCGATGGCGTAGTTGCCGCGCCCGTCGAGTTTGACCGGAAGTCCTCGGAAGTCGCGGATGCGTGGGAGGACATAGCTGATCAGTCGGTCGAGGAATTCCTCCATGCGCTTGCCGCGCAGCGTCACCATCGCGCCGACGGTGAGCCCTTTGCGCGTCTTGAAGTTCGAGATGGCGATGCGCGCCCCGCGCAAGATCGGTTTTTGCCCGGTGATGCGCTTGAGGACATCGGCAATGAACTCGTGCATCTCCTTGCTGTCCATCTTCGTCTTGTTGATGCCGACGTTCACGATCACCTTCTGCAGACGGGGCAGTGCATGGACATTGCTGATCGCCAGATCTTTCTTGAGTGCTTCGGCGATGGGACCGCGGAGCCGTTGGTGGAGGGAATTATACTTGGTCATGAGTTTGGAGTAGAGCGATCTCCCCTCTCCCGTCCCGAGCGAAGCGAGGGATGGGGGAGGGGCTGGGGGAGGGGGTTACGAGCCCCTGCCCGCGCTACGGGAGTGGAGCTGCTGACTCGGAATCGTGTGATCCTGCTGCATGTGTGACCCTTCTTTGATTTCCGCTTGTTCCTCCAGTGCCTGAGATCCAAAACCCATGCGCTTCCAGAACGGTTGCTTCTTGCCAGGGGCGG
Organism: uncultured Candidatus Peribacteria bacterium; assembly: GCA_964563915.1. Classification (GTDB taxonomy): domain Bacteria; phylum Patescibacteriota; class Gracilibacteria; order Peribacterales; family Peribacteraceae; genus JABFSS01. The sequence continues at coordinate 22,241 of CAZLYW010000009.1, forward strand.
GAACGTCCTTGATTTCCTGTAGTTCTTTTGTTTCGATCGTTTCAGCCGCCTTCTTCTTCACTTCCTTCTTCGCCTTCACCGCCTTCACCTCCTCCCCACTCACCTTGCTCATACGGATCTTCTTCCCCTTCTCATCGATCTTGTAGCCGATGCGGGAAGGCCTTCCCGTCTTGGGATCGAGGATCATCACGTTGCTCGCCGAGAGCGATGCCTCGTACTTGAGGATCCGTCCGGCCTGCTGGAAGGTTTTTTTGACATGGCGGGTGCGCATGTTGACGCCGCCGATCACGACGCGGTTTTCGCCGTCGAGGACGCGGAGGATCGAGCCGGTCTTCCCCTTGTCTTTGCCAGTGATGACGAGAACGGTGTCCCCAGTGTGCAATTTCATAGAGTGATCGTAGAGCGACCTTCAGGTCGCGATGAGAGCGGCCATCTCCGGTCGCGATTAAAGAACATCCGGCGCTTGGGAAATAATTTTCTGGTACCCTCTTCCGCGCAATTCGCGCGCGACGGGGCCGAAGACGCGTGTCCCCTTCGGCATGCCATCTTTCTGGATGATCACGCAGGCGTTGTCGTCGAAGCGGATGCCGCTGCCGTCCTTGCGGCGCGTCATGCTGCGCGTGCGCACCACCACCGCCGTCTCGATTGTCTTCTTGCGGACTGTTCCGCGCGGTGCCGCTTCTTTGATGACGACGATGATCACGTCGCCGATCCGCGCGTAGCGCCTATTGCTGTCACCGAGCACACGAATGCACATAGCAGTCTTCCCTCCAGTATTATCCGCAACGGTGAGCATGGACTGAGGTTGAATCATGATTGAGCGGAAGAAGTTTCATTTGAGTCCTCTTTATCTTCTTCACCCTCTGAGCCCTTGTTGCGCCGTCGCATCACTCCTTCGATCGCGCTCTCCTCGGCAACATCACTGACCCTGGGGGCACGCTTGATGACATTCGTGATCTTGAAGCACTTCCGCTTACTGAGGGGACGACACTCGGTGATTTCCACCGTGTCGCCGATGCCGAGATCCGTGACGCCCTTCGTATCCACGAGGAACTTCTTGCTGACGCGGTAGCGCTTCCGGTAGAGCGGATGGAACACCGACCGGTGAACCGTCACCGTGACGGTGTCGGTCATCTTTGCCGCGGTGATGGTTCCTACTTTGGTACGCATGAAAAGATTAGGAAGAACGTTTGACCCCCTTGCGAAGCTTCTTGGGGGCAGAGACTGTAGCTTTTTCGGGCTCTCTTGTCACCTCTGTCGTCTTTGTCCCTTTTGTCGCTTTCGTCTTTTCCCCCATCACCATCATCATCCTGGCAAGTTGACGCTTTTCCCGACGGTAGCGCCCCGTGTCCTTCTCCGTATTCATCGTGATCTGCAGGCGCATTTTGCGGACGTGTGTCTGCTGTGCGCGTAATTCCTTCTGTAGGTCCCCAATTTGCATGGAGCGCAACTCGGTAATGGAAGTGGTGGCTGACATTTGGGAGGGGGATGGGTCCTTCTCCTGCCGCAGCGGGAGAAGGTGGCGCGCTTAGAGCGCGCCGGATGAGGGCTACGCGCGTAACCGCACAACAATCTTCGTCTTGAACGGAAGCTTATGCCCAGCCAACCGCAGTGCCTCGTGCGCGATCTCTTCGGAGAGGCCGTCCATTTCGAAGAGCATCGTTCCGGGTTTGACTGCGAGTGCATAGTACTCGACCGATCCCTTGCCCGCACCCATCGGCACTTCGGCAGCCTTGCGTGTGACGGGCGTGTGGGGGAACACGCGGATCCAGATTTTCCCGCCGCGCTGGGCTTTGTGCGTCAGCGCCCGTCGGGCGGATTCGATCTGCCGCGCAGTGAGTTCACCGCCACCCTGGGCTTTGAGCCCGATGCTGCCGAACGCGAGCTGCGTGCCGCGGGTCGCCTTCCCGTAGAAGGCGCCCCGACGGCGATGATGCTTCCGGTGCTTTAATTTTTTAGGCTCTAACATGATCGGTGAGGGAAGCGGACTGCGCCTGTTGAATCTTCTTAAACACCATCCCTTTATAGACCCACACCTGCACTCCGATGGTGCCGAACTTGGTAATGGCATGTCTCTTCGCGTGCTGGATGTTCGCACGAAGCGTCTGCAGGGGGACATTGCCATCCTTAAAGAGGTCATCGCGGGCGATCTCGGCACCGTTGAGACGGCCCGACACGGTGATTTTGACGCCCTCGGCTCCCGCTTGCCTCGCTTTCTCCACGGCCATTTTGACAGCGCGACGGTAGGGCATCCTCCGTTCGATTTGTCCTTGGATTGTTTCGGCGATGACTTCGGGGTCAGCGTCGGGATTGCGGAGTTCCTGGATCTCGACGAGGAACGATCCGCCGAAGCGCTTCTCCAGATCCTTGCGCATCTCCTCGATGGCGGCGCCCTGCTTGCCGATGAGGATGCCAGGCTTGCTCGTGGTGATCGTGACCGTCACCTTCTTCCCACGGTCGATCGCGATCATACTGATGCCCGATTCTTTCACGCGTTTGCGGATATACTTCTTGATCTGCACGTCCTGGATGAGGAGATCGCTGAACTTCCTGCCCCTCGCGAACCACGTACTCGGCCACGTGTGCGTGATGCCGATCCGAAAGCCGTTGGGGTTAACTTTTTGTCCCATAATTGAGGTAAGGATGATAGACAGTGGAGCGGTCCCCCTCTCTTGTCCTGAGCGAAGCGAAGGACGGGAGAGGGGCGGAGGGGTGAGGGTATGTAAGCGAAGCGGGTAGTGCGACCTTCAGGTCGCATGAAAATCACGCCGTCTTGGCGGAAGGTTTCACAGAAGTGTTTACAGCAGTTTTCGTCTTCTGGGAAGGAGTATCAGCGGATTCCTTTGTCCTTTTTTTCCCTGTTGTCTCTTTCTCCTCCGGGAATCCAAGCTCAAGACTGATGTGCGACAAAAACTTCCGATACGGCCTCATTCTGCCGCGCGCCATCGGCATCCCTCTGCGGTACGCCTGCCCTTGATTCACGACGATGGATCGAATGACCATCATCTGCGCGTCCTGCTGGTCGTTGTGCGAGGTATTGGCGATGGCCGACCGCAGGAGCAGCTCGATCATGCGCGCCCCTTTCTTATGGGTCTTGCGAAGCGACTCCATCGCATCGGGCACATTCATCCCACGGACCATCTTGGCGATGAGGTTGGCCTTCTTGGGAGCGATGCGCAGTGAGTGGGCGTAGGCTTTCATGATGTGAAGAATTGTAGAAGGGAATCTTCCCTCTCCCACCGCCCTTCGACTGCGCTCAGGGCAGGCAGTGGGAGAGGGTGTCGCGCCTCGGGCGCGCCGGGTGAGGGCAGGAAACAAGGGATAGTCATAAGAGAGAGGATGGTCGGAGAGAGAGGAGAGGGTGCCCCGCACCCTTGCTCTGCAAGGTACGGGGCGGGTGAGGGAATAAAACAAAGGGTAATCATAGATGAAGGTTACTTCGAAGGAGGTGTCGCTGCCGGCGCGGGTGCGGCCCCCGGCGTGGCGCCTGCGGTCGCCGCAACCGTCGTGGCCGCCCTGCCGCCGTGGCCCTTGAACTTCGTCGTCCAGGAGAATTCACCGAGCTTGTGGCCGACCATTTGCTCGGTGATGTACACCGGCACGAAGTCCTTGCCGTTGTGGACCGCGAAGGTGAAGCCCACGAACTCGGGCGGGATGTCGCAGTCGCGCGCCCAGGTTTTCACGATCTTCTTCTCCTGCTTCTCAATCATCGTCATGACCTTCTTGAGGAGTGTGGGGTCAACGTACGGGCCTTTTTTGAGTGAGCGTGACATAGATTGTAATGGGGAGGTTCCCTCTCCCGTCCTGAGCGGAGCGAAGGAACGGGAGAGGGTGGCGCGCTTAGAGCGCGCCGGGTGAGGGCAGAAAACGAGGGATAGTCATTAGATAAAAGAAAGTAAAAGGTTACTTCCGCTTCTTCTTATGGAGCCTGCGCCGGATAATCATCATAGTCGATTTCCGCACAGAACGCGTTTTAACGCCCAAGGCTTTCTTCCCCCACGGCGTCTTCGGCGCGACGAGACCGATGGATGAGTGTCCCTCGCCTCCGCCGTGCGGGTGGTCGACGGCGTTCATGGACTTGCCGAGAATATGCGGTTTTCGGCCCATCCAGCGCATGCGGCCGGCCTTGCCGATGGTGATCAGGCTATGTTCGGCGTTGCTGACGGTGCCGATGGTCGCAAAGCATTCTTTGCGGACTTTGCGGATCTCTCCGCTGGGCAGCTGCACGATGGCGTACGGCCCATCGATGCCGACGAGTGTGGCGGCAGCGCCCGCCGAACGGACGATCTGCCCTCCCTGCCCCATCTGCATTTCGATATTGAAGACGTGGTAGCCGACGGGAATGTGCTGCAATTGCATGCGGTTACCGATTTTGACCTTGGTACGCGGACCGGTCACGACGTGGTCACCGACCGTGAGGCCGTCCGCCGCGAGAACGTACTTCTTGTCGCCGTCGGCGTAATGGAGGAGCGCGATGCGCGCCGAACGGTTCGGATCGTACTCGAGAGCAGTGACACGTGCGGGGATGCCGAACTTCGTCGTCTGCTTGAAATCGATGATCCGATAGAGTCGCTTGTGCCCGCCGCCGCGGAAGCGCGACGTCACGCGCCCCCTGTTGTCGCGGCCCGAGGAACGCTGCTTGCCTTCGACGAGCGTCTTCTCCGGCTCCTTCTTTGTGAGCCCCGAGAAGTCCGCGATCGTCATCTGACGTCGTCCGGGAGTCGTTGGTTTAGGCTTCTTGAGAACCATGAGAGGTTGGTAGAGAGGAGGGCGGTCTCCCTCTCCCGCTTGCGGGAGAGGAACGGAAGGGTGAGGGCAGGAAAGGAGGGTAACTGATTACGATGAGATCACTTGGAACGCAGAAATATCCAACGCCTTACTCTTGGATGAAAGCGTCACCATCGCCTTTTTGTACGCATGCCGTTTCTCCATCATTTTCCCGGCTCCAAGATCGCGGCGCTTCGCCTGCGTTTTGATCATACGGACGGCGGCAACGTCGACATCGTAGAACGTCTTGAGCGCATTCTTCACGTCGATCTTCGTCGCCCACGGAGCGACATGAAGCGTGTACGTATGAACCGAGCCCGAGCCCGCCGAAGGCGAGCCCGCCTTCAGCCCTTCGGCTTTCTCGGTGACCACGGGCGCGATAATGACTCTGGAGAGATCCATGATTCTTAGTGGGATGGGTCCCTCTCCTGCCGCAGCGGGAGAGGGTGGCGCGCTTAGAGCGCGCCGGGTGAGGGTTGGGAAGAGAACACCTTTTCAGCACGCTCAATCGCATCCCCAACGAAGATGATCGATTTCGCCAGCAGCACATCTTCCGGATTGAGATAGGCTGCGCGCAAAATCTTGACCCGGGGAATATTTCTGGAGGACATCCAGAGCGCCTCGTGCTTCTCGGGGATAACGAAGAGCAGCCGTCTTCCGACCTGGACGGGCAGCTTCTTGAGCAGATCGTGGAATGCTTTCGTCTTGATTGTATCCGGGTAATTTTCCAGCCCCAGGAGCGCGCCTTCGCGTGCGCGGAGTGAAAGAGAACTCCTGAGCGCCGCATGGCGCATCGCCTTCGGCATATCCTTGGTGAAGTTCCGGTCCTTCTTGGGACCGAATGCCTTACCTCCTCCACGAAGGAGTGGTGAGCGTAGCGAACCACGGCGCGCGCGGCCGGTGTGCTTCTGGTCGTACGCCTTTTTCGTTGAACCCCGGACCTCGCTGCGCTTCTTCGCATGCGCGATCGGCGCGCGGCGGTTGCTCTGCTGCAGCAGAACTGCTTGGTGCATCAGGTCCATATTGATGCGGGCTGCGAACAACTCCTCTGGAAGGTCCAGGGTACCCTTCTTGGTGCCGGCCGCAGAGTACAGATCAATCTTCATATAAGGGGAGAACCAGTCCCCCTCTCCTGCCGCAGCGGGAGAGGGGCTAGGGGTGAGGGCAGGAAAGAAGGGTTGCTGATAGGTAAGGGAAAGTAATGGGATATCACTTTTTAGTAGGAGAATCTTTCGCAGGAGAAGGTTCAGCAGTGATATAGACGCGTCCCCCGTTCGGCCCCGGCACCGGTCCTTTGACGCCCACGATCCCCCTCTCACTGTCCACCGTCACGACCGGACGACGGTGGAGTGTCACGCTGTCGTTGCCCATGTGGCCGGCCATGTGGTGGCCGGGGAGGATGCGGCCCGGCTGCGTGCGCATGCCGACGGAACCCGGTTCGCGCTTGAAGTGTGACCCGTGGCTGCCCGGACCTCCGCCGAAGTGCCAGCGCTTGATGACGCCTTGGAATCCCTTTCCCTTGGAGACACCTTGAATGCAGACGAGGCTCTCGGGGGTGAAGATATCGACGGTGACTTTCCTTCCTGGGACTATCCCCTCGAGCGATTCCACTCTCCACTCCTTCTGCGCGGCATAGCGGACGTTCTCCTTTCCCTTGCGACTCTTCCACGGCTTTGCGCCGACCCCGAGTACGACCGCGTCGTATCCGTCCTTCTCCTTCGTCTTCGTCCGCACCACCGTATTCGGCTCTACCTGGAGGAACGTCACGGCGACCGCCTCGCCGCCTTCCTGGAAGACCCGAGACATGCCTATCTTGGTAGCAATCAATCCAGACATAGAAAAGTTGTCATTCCGAGTAGCTTGCTGCGGCCTGCCCCTCGTAGCCTTGCCTGCCGACCGAAGCTGGAGCGAAGGTTGGGCGAAGTGGGGAGCAGCAAGCGTATCGAGGGGCGAGACATGCCTATCTTGGTAGCAATCAATCCAGACATAGAAGGATTGTCATTCCGAGTAGAAAACCGCGGAGCGGTTTTCGTAACGAGGAAGGGGTGAGGGCAGGAAAAGAGACATTCCATCTTGTAGGTTCCTCTAATCCGCTTATTCCCAAGAAGGCGGACTTGAACACAAGAGCTCGGAGAGTCTAGACACGTCGAAAACGGCCGTCAACGGGGAATGCAGATGCCTGAAACGTGGGTACACACATCGTTACCACCTCAGAGACCAGCTCAAAGTCATCCCACACGACCTTCTTCCACCGATCATCTTTTCGCTTTCTTCCTCTTCTTCTTGGTAGTGAACAGATTTTCCAATTGCCGCACTGTTTCTGCGGGGAGGAAAAATTCTCTGTCGTTGATGACCACGGGGAGATTTGCCTCCGGCAAGGATGCTTTTTCTCGTGATGCGCGTCGTTCGCGCATGCGCCTGCGGAGGTCTTTGGTCCTGGCAAGTTGCCTGCGCTCCATGTTGCCTTTCACAACGGAATAGGTGATCGCTCCCGCTCCCAAGGCGCCGATGCCCAGACCCGCCGCTCCTACTGCGCCGGTCTGCAGAATCTCACGCGGGTTGATGGTCGCCTCTTCGGGAATTTCTATGCCGCGGACGGCATCCAACGTGTTTCCCGCGACGCTCGCAGCCGCCGCGCCGGTGTCCTTCAGCAAGTGCCCGACCGTCGGACCGGCAATGCCGCCGAGAGCGAAGATGAGCGGATATTTCGTGTACTTGTTGAAGAGGAGCTTGCCAGTTCCGCGGGCGATCTTCTCGAGCGTTCCGGTCTTCCGGATCTCGTGGGTGAACTGATTTTTCTGAACTTTCCGCGCAAGCTCGGCTGCTTCATCTTCCGTCATGTCATACTGCTTCAGCTTTTCAATCGCCTTCCACATCAAACGATCGGGGACTTTCTCCTTCTTCAGGGCGATATCCTGAAATTTATACTGGAGCTTGTTGGCTTCTTTGTCATGCGTCGTCACTTCCACGATACTCGTCAGTCCCTCGAGCACGCGATCCGCAAGGTTGTTCCGTGGCCGGTCAAGGGAGGATTCACGCATAGGCATATTGGGCGTTGTTCTTGAGGAGCATGTGTCGCGCTTCCGAGAGAGCGGAGAGGACGTCGAGCGCGAAGTCACTGCTCTGCAGCGCGCCG
>CAZLYW010000010.1:0-18313 GCA_964563915.1 uncultured Candidatus Peribacteria bacterium
AGAAATTGCCGAGGTTGCGGTAGCGTGTCATGGTTCGCTACGCTCACCATGACATTACCCCTGTCACACTTCGCTACGCTCAGTGTGCCGATTCAACAAACCTCCCTCACCAGCTGAAACGCCTCCGCCGCCTGGAGCCCCGCGATGCTCCCCCAGTACTGTGCCGTTGCACGGAGGGATTCCGGACTGCGCGGGTGCGGGAACGTGCGCGCTTCGTCTTCGTACATTTCCATTGCCTTGATCTTCTTCTCGAGCGTCGCCGAGACGTCCACGAAGGTCGTCGGATGGAATGCCGGCGCGAATTGCCCAAATGCCCACTCAGTCGAGGAGCGCACTTCGTAGGCGTAGATCTTCTTCACGGAAGATCCCGTCATGGGACGCGTCGCGGTGAGCACGGCGCGGAACGTCTGTTGATGATCGATGTTGAGATCTCCGCCGTGCTGCGTGTAGACAATCTCCGGTTTGACGCGCTCAACGTGCGCCTCGACGATTTTGACGATGTCGAGCAGAGCGACGGTATCGAAGCGGTTGTCCGGCAGCTTCGCGAGCGAAACATCTTTTGCACCCAAGAACGTACCGATGCTCTCTGCCTGCGCGTGAAGTTTCTTCAAGAGCGCCGGGTCGGCGTCCTTCGGATTCGCGTACCGCGAGCTGATGCCTTCGCCGAGAATCAAAATCGACACGCGGTCGCTCTCCGCCGCGAGGCGGGCGATGGTTCCCCCGCAGCCGAGGACTTCGTCATCGGGGTGGGCGGCAACGATGAGGATGTTCATAGGTGAGGGGAGTCGGGCAGAACGGTGACATCGGCCTCCAGGCGACCGTTGATCAGTCTAGCATTGCGCAGCTCATAGCGGAAACCTTTGCAGCGAGCGAACGCCGCCGGATACCCCTCCCCATCGAGCATCCGGATGAAGTCATACAGTTCTGCTGGCGAGAGGCCCGGCGGGATTTCGCTCTGCTCGGGCGTGCGTCGCTTGAATAGGACGACTTTGCCCTTCTGCGTCAGCGGCTCCGGATGGTTCTTGACGATGGTTTCGATCATGGTTGCCGCGAGTGCGCTCGAACGTTCAAAGATTTCCTGCGCAGTTCCCGCGAGACTCATCGGCTTCTTCAGATAGATGGGTCCCGCGTCCACTTCCGCAACCATCCGGTGTGCAGTCAGGACGGTATCCTTCTTCCCCAGCAGGATGAGATTCTGGAGTGGCGACCCTCCGCGCCCGAAGGGGAGATCGGTCATGTGGAAGTTGACGCATTCGTAGGCGCTGAAGATTTCCTCGGGAACCATCCACGACCAGTGGATGAAGAAGATGGAGCGCGGGCCGATCTTCTTGAGCGCCGCCGCGGTCAACTCCTCTTTTTTTGCAATGAAGTGCCATGTTCCAGGCAGTTTGGACAGCGCTTCGTCGAAGACGCGACGGTTCCAGGATTTGCAGCCGCAGACGACGTAGGTTTCGGTCATGAACGGTTGAAAACCAAATGATAAACCTCTTTTCCGTGCCTCGTTGCTTTTCCTTGCTCGTTGAATCCCGCTTTCAAGAACGCCTTTCGCGATCCCTCGTTGTCCGTTTTCACGTAAGCGTGGACGGTTGTGACCTGCGTTTGCGCGAAGATGCGCTGTATTCCTTCGATGATCAATGGAGAGCCGAGACCTTTTCCGCGCTGGTCCGGTGCGAGATGCACGTCGATCTCTGCGTCGCCGTCATCGCGGACATCGAAGCGGATCTGCCCCACGGGTGTGCCCTTCCCATTCATGCCAATGTAGATGTTGCAGTGCGGATCCGCGATCTTCCCACGCAGCCATTCTTGATGTTGCTCCCAAGCGATGGGATCGGGAGAAAGCGAAGACGCGCGCACCACGGGGTCATTGGCCCAAGAGAAGAGAAGATTGCTGTCCTCCCCCGTGACTTCCCGCAGTTTCAGCAGAGGCACGCTGAGAACATCGCAGACGCGGTCAGCGCCCTTGCCGTCGATGATCCCTAGTCCTCGGCGCGACAGAAACGCCCTCGTTTCTGCATCGTCGATGAGTGCTCCGATCGCTGCACTCAGCGCTTCCTCCGGAGCATCGGGATACCATCCGGCATTGATGGCAACGTTCTGCTTTCCCAATTCTTCCGCGTTTGCGCGCTGATTCCTCGCAAATGCTCCCGTGACGAAAGGCACGCCCATGAAGAGCAGCTCCCACGAGGTCGTTCCTGCCGCGGCAATGGCAAGATCGGCGCGGTCCATCAAGGATGGCATGTCTTTTGTATCGACGAGGACATTCGCAGGATGCTTCATCGAACTCGCATATTGCTCGATGTCATGCCGGTGCAGGTTCACGCCGCCAATGACAACATCAACGGAAAACGACTGTGGCAGCATTTCCAGTGTGCGCAGGATCTTCAACGTGATGTTCTTCGGATCAGCTCCGCCCAGTGTGACGAGGACGCGCTGTACACTCGTCGATGTCTTGCGTTTGTGTTTCCATTCGCGAAACTGCGGACCCAGGAGAACATGTTTGACTCCGAGCAAGAGGCGGCTCCCTGGAGCCTTTCCGCTGTACCACGCTTCTCTCGCGGAAATATTCTGATTGAGAATGACATCGACCTCATACACGTCGAATGCGCCCTGATCATCAAGGCAGAGAATCTTGCATCTGCCCTTCCTCAGACGCCTCTGATACTCCGCATCGAATGGATAGCCATCGAGCACAATCCAATCCGCATGGATCTCCCTTGCGATCTGCTCAGTTTCCTGAGCATCATCCATAGCCGTCCGAATCTTCAATGTGCATCCGGCGTCGCTCACTCGCTCTCCATAGGAGGGGATGAGCGGGCAGGTTAAAAAGGTCACGGACCACCCCCGGGTCCGCATGGCGTGCGCAAGACTCAAGCAACGCATCAGGTGCCCGGCTCCGAGATCCTTGTTCGCATCGGTACGGAAGAGAACGTGCATGAATCAAGAATAACGAATTAAGAATTATGAATGTCTGCATTGATGTTCTGAATGTCCGGTCGTTTTTCAAGAAGAGTCAGAATTTCTTCCTGCCCGAAGATGCGATTGCCGAGTGCATCGTAGACGGCGCGAACGAACGCAAGGTCCTCCGGCACGTCCACGGTCCACCGGAAAAGCGAAAGATCGCGTTCCTGAGTCACATCATGAATGCGGAAGAGTTCCGGGTGGGCGTGGATGTACTTGGTCACATGTTCCCTCTCCTCCGGCAGCCGGGCGTTTTCGTGTGTCATGATGAGGGTGTTGCGGGAGAAGACCTCGGTATCGAGGCCCTTAGGGTATGTTCTCCGGATCACGTTGCTGACGTAGTCGTACTTCTCAGGTTCGAATGTCTTCACGATTGTCCGGATGACTATGGGGTCGAGCAGTGGGCAGTCGCCGGTGAGGCGGACGATCACATCGGCATGCACGGCGGCGGCGGCCTGCGCGTACCGTTCCAGCACGTCATTGAGGCTTCCGCGGAAGAACGTGTGCCCTTCCGATGAACAGAACGTCTCCACGACATCGTCCGATGGGTCGACGGAGGTCGCGATCACAATCTCGTCAAAGACGTCCGCCGCTTCGGCGCGCTCTACAACGCGGGAGAGCATCGGTTTGCCGGCAATATCCTGAAAAATCTTTCCCGGCAGCCGGCTCGAGCTCATGCGCGCCTGGATGATGGCGACGGTCTTCATATGCGTCAGCGGGAGTAGTGTGTCAGAACTTTCTCCAAGGCGTTGATCACGTCATCGGCGTCATTATCGGTCATCGTTGCGAACATCGGGAGCGAGAGGATGCGTTCGTAGACTTCTTCGGCAACAGGACAGAGCCCCGGTCCGGTGTTGAACGTCTTGCGGTAGTACGGATGGAGATGCACGGGGATGTAGTGGACGTTCACGCCGATGTTCTCGGCCCTGAGCGCTTGGAAGATCTTGTTGCGATCAACGGAGAGATGATCAAGATCCAATTGGATCACGTAGAGATGGTAGGTGTGCGAGACGTCACCGCGAACGACTAGAGGTTTCAATCCCTTCATCGAAGAGAACGCCTCGTCATATTTTTTCGCGAGTTCTTGTCTACGCTTCGTCCATGCAGGGACCCTCTTCAATTGATTGAGCCCCAGCGCACAGTGAATGTCACTTAAGCGGTAGTTGTAGCCGATGTCCGTCATCTCGTAGAACCACGTGCCTTGCTCCTGGCGCTGCCGGTGGTCGGTGGTGATGCCGTGATTGCGGAAGATGCGCATGGCGGCGGCCTGCTCAGGATCATTCGTCGTGATCATGCCGCCCTCGCCGGTGGCGATCGGCTTCACGGGGTGGAAGCTGAAGGAACTCAGATCCGCGAGCGAGCCGATCGGTCGATCATGATACATTCCTCCTAAGGCATGACAGGCATCGGCGATCAGCGTCAGTTTTTTGTTGTCGGTGATCGCCCGCAGCGCATCATAATCACATGACTGCCCGGCGTAATCGACGGTGACGACGGCTTTCGTCTTCTTGGTGATGAGCACTTCCACGCTTTTCGGATCGATGAGGAGCGTCTTCGGATCACTGTCTGCGAAGACAGGCGTCGCTCTCAAGTAGACCGCGGCGTTGGCACTTGCCGCGAAGGTCATCGCTGGAACGATCACCTCATCACCGGCAGTGATGAACGCGCCGTAGAACGCCGCGTGCAGCGCCGCGGTGCCGTTGCTGACCGCGACAGCTTCTTTTGTTCCAGTGAAGGCCGCGAACGCCTTCTCAAACTCTTCCACCTTTGGTCCCGTCGTCAGCCAATCGGATCGCAGAACAGAGTTCACTGCGGCAATATCATCATCGCTCACGGATTGCCGCGCGTACGAGAGCAGGCTCGGGCGAACAGGAGGACCGCCGTCGATGGCGAGGGGGGCGGGCATGCCGTTACACCATAGATGCGAGTTGCTCTTTCGTCAGCCACCGGTCGTTGGTGTCGCTCGTGTACTGCCAGTCCTCTTTCGGGCGCGGCCCCTTCCACCTCTTAAACGCCCATGACGGGGCTTCGGGTTCGATGATGAACATGTCCTCCAATTCCACCGTGTGCCGTGCTTCATCCGTCGAAAGGAGACACTCATGGAGCTTCTCGCCGGGTCGGATCCCCGTTACGACCCGCTTACACCCGGGTGCCAAGACGTCGGCAAGATCCGTCAGCCGTGCGCTTGGGATTTTCGGTATGAACACTTCTCCTCCGTGTATAATGGAGAGACACTTCAGTACGAACTGCACTCCCTGGTCGAGCGTCAGCCAGAAGCGTGTCATGCGTTCGTCGGTGATCGAGATCGTTCCGGAGGCCTTCTGCGAACGGAAGAGGGGCACGACGCTCCCGCGGCTTCCCATGACGTTGCCGTAGCGCACGCAGCTGAAGAGCGTCCCTCCCATGCCCGAGTACGCGTTGCTCTGGATGAAGAGTTTCTCCGCGCACAACTTGCTTGCGCCGTACAGGTTCACGGGATTCACCGCTTTATCCGTGCTGAGTGCGAGAACCTTCTTCACGCCGGCGTCGATCGCCGCGTTGATGATGTTCTCCGCTCCGATGACGTTCGTGTGGATAGCCTCGATCGGGTTGTACTCGCAGGCAGGAACGTGCTTGAGCGCCGCGGTGTGGATCACCACGTCGACGCCCTGCATCGCGCGACGCAGGCGGTCGCGGTTGCGCACATCGCCGATGAAGTAGCGCATGCATTCGGCATTGAATCCTGCCGACTGCATTTCGTTCTGCTTCAGCTCGTCGCGGCTGAAGATGATGAGTTTGTGGGGAGGAGCGGTCTTCAGCAGGACTTCCGCGAACTTCTTCCCAAACGATCCCGTGCCCCCCGTGACGAGGATGGACAAGTTTTCGGCTTTCATCACGGCAATGGTAGCACAATCCTGTTGTTGCGCTCACTTCGCCGATTCGCTCGTTTTCGGGCCACTTCCGCGTTTTTCGAAAAGCCACCACGTCAGCCGGTCAAAACCCTCTTCGGTGCTCAGGTATCCCTGCTTGCGGAGAGCGAGTTCTGGATGCTGCTTCTGGAAGAGCACTCCGTAACTCCGACGGAACAACGCTCCCTCAAGGCCGCGGTACGGGACTTCTTCCGTCTCTTCCGCGAAGTACTCCATGCAGAGCACATATCGCCGGCTGCAGCGCACGATCTCCGCCATCACCGCTCCGAGCGTCTCCTCCGGCTGGTGGATGAGCACACCGGTCGTGAAGACGAGATCGAAGAACTCGTCGCGGAACGGCAGATCCTGGGCGAGGGCGTGGAGGGCGTTGATCGCGGGATATTGCTCGTGCAGCCTACGGAGCGCGTCCAGGTTGATGTCGATGCCGTAGATGTTTTGCCAGGCGAGTGTCGGGTGCATCCACCGCAAGTTGCCGCCGACGTTGCAGCCGACTTCCAAGACCGTACGGATCGGGAGTTCCGCAAGGAGTGGTTGCCAGAATCTTCCTCGACGCTCATACGCGTTCTTGTTGCGTTCGTTGTACGCATCACCGAACTCGCCCCCCCAGAGGTGTTCGAGCCGCTTGGCTTCGCTTCCTTCGACTGCCAGGGTGTCCGACATAGTCGGATCGTATCATCCTAGATGCGGACGGGGAACCCGTGCCGCTGCAGGTACTGTTTCGCTTCCCGAGGCGTTTGCTGCGTGAACTGGAACATTGCGCTCGCCGCGACGGCGGACGCTCCTCCCTGGGAGAGTACGTCCGCCATGTGCGCGTACGTCCCACAGCCACCAGAGGCGATGACGGGAATCTTCACAGCATCGACGACCTGGCGCGTGAGTTCGACGTCGTAGCCGGTCATAGTGCCGTCACGCTCGATGGAGGTGAGGAGAATTTCTCCGGCTCCCAACGCCTCCACGCGCAGAGCATGTTCCACGGGGCTCAGTCCTGTTGGTACCGTGCCGCAGTGTATGAACACTTCGTAGGTTCTGTCCGGGTGTTGCTTCGCGTCGATCGAGACGACTGCGCACTGCGAGCCGAAACGCGAAGCGATCTCCCGCACGATCGCGTTCCGCTCGACGGCGGCGGTATTCACGACCACTTTATCCGCTCCTGCCCTGAGCAGACGCGTGACGTCGTCGAGCGTCCGGATGCCCCCTCCGACGGAGAACGGCACGAAACAATCGTCCGCCAATTCGTCGACGATCTCGATATCCGGTAGTCTTTTTTCGGCCGTCGCCGCAATGTCGAGGAGGACCAGCTCGTCCACTTCGCGCATACAGAACACTTTCACGGCTTGCTGCGCGCTGCCCACCAGGCGCCAAGAATTGAAGGCTTCCCCCTTCATGAGGCCTTGCCCCTTCCAGAGCAGTGTGGGAATGACGCGGATCTTCAGCATGCGGTCAGCGGAACGAAAGAAAATTGCGCAGTAGTTGGAAGCCGGGTTTCTGGCTCTTCTCTGGATGGAATTGGGTGCCGACGATCGTTCCGTGTCCGACGATCGAAGGAAAACCTCCTCCGTATGGCGTCGTCGCCAGAACATCCTCTTCCCTGGTCGGACGGAGGCGATAACTGTGCACGAAGTAGAAGTCGCTGGAAGAAGGAACGTCCTTCAGCAATGGATGCTCGCGTGTCAGTACCGCCTGGTTCCAGCCGATGTGCGGAATCCGTTCGCCTGCCTGTGGTTGGAGGAGAGTGACTTCCCCGTCGATGAAACCGAGGCCTTGCGTTTCCTCCCCCTCGTACCCCGTCGTCGCCATCAACTGCATGCCCAGGCAAATTCCCAGAAAGGGGACATGCTCTTCCAAGACTCTCCGTCGGAGAACAACGTCGAGCGACGTGGCACGCATGTTACGCATGGCGTCGGGGAACGCACCGACACCTGGGAGAAGCAGGTGCGTCGCCGCGTCGATCTCCTTCGCCTCCTTCGTGATCACGGCCGATCCGCCGCACTTCTTCACCGCACGGGCGACGGAATCCATGTTGCACAGGCCATAGTCGATGATCGCGACGAGCGTCATGCGAGTAGTATAGGGCCTAGCGCAGATTGTCGTCATTCACCTTGGTGAGATTTCCCTTCGCGTCTTTCACCAAGTTGCCCTTCGCATCACAGAGGAAGATTTTTTTGTTCGTGAAGGCGTCGCAGCACGCGATGAATTCTTTGAGCGACATGCCTATTTCTTCCAATACTTCCTCAATCGGGTAGCCAAGGTAGACCCAGGGGAATTTGCCGTCCCGTTCGCGGACAAGTTTGAGCCCCTCTTCTCGCGTCATCCGTCCGCGCCGGATGTGGAGGCACGCGAGATCCGTCGCCCGGCCGAAACCGAACTTCAGGAATTTGAAATAGTCGTGGATGCCCGTCTGAACGTTGTCGAGGTTCTCGTAATTCACTACGGAGCCTTCGACCATGCCCGAGTAAAATTCAAAACCGTGCTCGTGGGCGACTTGTGCGTTGTGGTAACCGTCCCATGGAAGATAGTGGCCCAAGAAGAGCCCCGTGACTCCGACGCGCCGGAGATCCTCGTCGGAGGGATACGTGTACTGGATGACATGTTTCGGCTCGATGCCCTCCCGTCCGATGAGGTCGCTGACGCGCAGACCCAGGAGACCGCCGAATTCCTCCAGCCACCGCCGCGTGAGGACGTTATTGTCGGCATTCGCCGCGGGGCCTCCGTATTCATTCTGGGAATTTTCTCCCCAAATAATGAGCGGAATGCCGAATTGCACCGCGATACGGACAGGAATCGTGAAGATGGCGACATGCTCCGGCCAGGAGATGTCTCCCACTTGCTCCAGCGCCAGGCGGTTGATGCGACGGCGCACGACAGGGTTCGTCGTGACCTCGAGGTAGTCGACACCCTGCTTCTTCAAATTCTCGATGTTGCGTCTTCCGAGATCCGAGAGCATATCTGTGGACGCGGTGACGCAGAGAGGATGGAAGCCCAGTTCCAGAATGGTCAGCACCTGGAATGTGCTGTCTTTCCCTCCGCTGGCCGGAACGATGCAGTCGTAGTTCGATCCTTCCTTCGACCGGTAGCGATTGAGAATGGTGAGGAGCTCTTGTTTGCGTCCCTCCCAGTCCACGGACGGGCGTCTCTCGTAGTATCGGCACGCAGAACAGATCCCTTCGCTGTCCATCTGCAAATCGGGCTTCGTGGAGGGCATCAAGCAGTGCCGGCAGTACATCATCGGCTGCAAAGCCATGTCCGCATTCTACGCAGAATTTCACTTGCGTGTCACGCGGAGGAAGCACCACGGTTGGAGGACGTAGTTGTTCACCTGCCAGCCGTTCCAGATCTCCGTGAGGTCAGCCGGCTTCTTCTCGTCGGGCCAGCGGCTCGTCCCCATCGCCTTTGGGTCGAAATCCCGATCCTCGTGCAGCGCAATCTTCGCAACTCCGGGCAGCGTCCCCACGAGCCAGCGGATGTACCGCTCGGAGTAGATATTGTAATAGTGAAACTTCTTCGGCTCGCCCCTTTTGTCGAACAGAGGATCGCTCATTCCTTTCATTGTTGCCTCTTCATGCACCTGCTTGATGCGGAAGGTGCTGCCGCCGATCAAGGTGCGGATGAGCAGCGTCCTCCGCGTGACCCTCCAGAGTTCCTGGAGCGGCTTCACGATCGCCGGCAGGTGCAGCAGCACGTTGCAGCAGAGGACGATGTCGAATGCCTTCGCGGCGTACGGCAGCTTCTCCACCGCTGCGACGCGGAACCGAGCCAGCGGATCATCGGCATAGGCTTTCTTCGCGAGGCGGATGTACTGGGGCGTCACGTCGGCGCCGTCGTAGGAGAAGGGGAACGGATACTCGCGCCGCAGAGATCGCAGGTAATGCCCCGCGCCGCATCCAACGTCCAGGACGTTCGCCTTCGGAACGAGGAGTCCGCGCAGCTCCTTCGCCGTAGCCTTACTGCTCTCCATTTCCGGTGCCCTACCCGTCGCCCGCGCGTAGAACACCTCGCCGTACGCGGTATCGCTGCCCCAAGCGTTCTGTGAATAGGTTGGCAAAAGAGGAGAAGGAGAGATCGCATTCTATCATCACACAGACAGCATGCGGAATGAATTCCGCGGGCGATGCACGTGGGTAGCCGGCGATTTAAATCGCCGGCTACCCGCACCGCAAATGCGGCGAATTCATTCGCCTGAGTTTTCGTCATGGAGTATTCGAATACAGTATGCTCGCCCCATGTGGTTCCCCTGGTCACTCGCGGCTCTCGCCAGCACGTCGGTTGCGGGCATCGTCGATTCCATCGTCGCATATCGGTATCGCGCGAGTTCTCCGACGATCCTCTGGAGCTTAGGTCTCTGGAAAGCCGCGGGAATTCTTCTCCTCTTCCTCACGACCGATGTGCGCTCCGCCTGGGCGCCGGTGCTCCTCTGCACGGGTGTCGTCTACTACGCGGGGATATGGCTCTACTTTTTGACGTTGCGCTCAATCGACGCGTCGGTCGTCACGGTTTCCCTCGCGTCGCAAACCGCCATCCTCACAACGATCTCACTGGCGCTCGGCGACCGATTTTCCTGGTTCCAGGGGGCTGGCATCGCCTGCACGGCGGCAAGCCTCTTCTTCCTCATCCGACGGTTGCCCGCGATCGGACTGCGGGAGTCCGCGTTCCTGCTCGGGCTCTCGGTGATCTTCGTTCCCGATGTTGTCGCGAAGAAGCTGGCGATCGCCGGCGGCGAGACGAACTCAGCTGTCCTCTTCTGGTCTCTCGTCTCGACGACGATCCTGTCGCTCGCCGTGCCCCTTCTCCTCCCGCGCCTACGCGGTGAACTTCTCCAGACAATGCGCCGCACACACGGTTCCTTCTGGATGTTCTGCGGATTGCTTGTGGTTCTTCTCTTCTTCACGCTCTTTGCAAACCTTCGTGCGTATGCAACCGGCCCTCTCGCTCTCATCGCCGCCGTCGATACCGTCCGCCCGTTCACGATCCTCCTCTTCGCCTGGTGCGTCGCGGTGCTGAAACCAGCGTGGGCGCCCCGGGAGAGCTTTGAACCCGGCGCGGTGCGCGTTAAAATCGCCGGCTTCGCGCTAGCCTTCGTCGGATTATTGCTGCTTGCGCCGTGGCAGCTCTAGCTCACCACGTATCTCAACACCCACTCTCCTTCTCCATTCTTCTTCCACAAGTGCGGCGACCGAAACCGGTCCGCGAGATCCATGAAATAGGCGCGGTCCATCACCGGATGCTCGAACTCCTTCGCTACCTTGCCGAACTCCTTTTCGCCGATGCTCAGGTATCGGAAGTTGTCTTCTTCGAATCGCTGCGGATACTCGCCGTCGAAGCGGTGGACAAGCGCGACGCCTTCATCGCGCGTGATGTCGCCCGAGCGGATTTCCTGCGCCGCGTCGTAGGTGGCGCGCCCGATGCCGAACTTGATGAAGGTCGTGTAGTAGTGGAGGTCGTCGATTTTGTCATCGATGCTGTTGTACTTGCTGTAAGTTCCGGGAGTGCGCTCCGGTGAGGCTTCGAAGCCTCCGTGCTCCACGGCATAGTAGTAGCACGACTGCGGATGCCACTTGAGGTAGTAGCCGAGGTAGTGGACCTGGATCTTCTGCGTTTCGAGCTCGGCGGGATCCGCAGGAAAGTAGGTGAGCAGATCATTCTTCGCCACGCCGTAGCGTTCTTCCAATTCCTTCACCGATGTTCCGCCGATGTGGACGGAGGAAAGGTCGGACGTCGTGAAGGTCGACCAATCGCGCTGCGCTTTGCCAGCGGCTTCGATGGGATTACCATACTCCGCCTCGTTCTCTCCGTAGAACACGAGCGGGATGCCAAAGCGAGCGGCCAGTTTCGGCGCGAGGAACTTCTGCCCGAGCATGAAAGGCTGGAACGGGTGGAAGAGCCGTTCTACTGCAAGCCGCGTGAGCAGGCGATGCACGCGGCCGTTGGGTGTGTGGAGGTAATTGTCGAACCCGGCATGGATCCAGGACTGGAAGTTGCGCCAGCCCCATGGCGTGTACATGTGCGGCGCCCACGTGACCGTGAGCGGGTGCATCTCGTATTCATACTTGAGTTTGTGCGCGGCGTAAAAGCTGTCTTTCCCTCCCGACCCCGGAACGAGGCAATCGTAGGAACCGTCCTCTTTGCGATAGCGGTCGCAGAGTTCGCGGAGTTCCCGTTCCCGTTCCTTCCAGTTGATCGTCTGCTTCTTCTTCTCCGTGAACCGGCACGCGTCGCAGACGCCCTCGGCATCGAAGTGAATCGTTTCCTTCTTCGATGATGCCGTGTGCTTGAACTCCACGGCCGAATTGGGTCGCTGGTTGCTGATGACGCAGCGCGTGCAGAACCGCACGTCGGCGGGCAGGCCGTACTTCGCTTCCAAGGCTTCCATTGGGCATACGGTACACCCCTTCGCTATGCTCAGGGTGACAATTTGCTACGCTTACGGTGACCATTCGCTGCGTCCAGGGCGATAACAGTTTCCAGAAGATGCTTTCCATGAAAACAATACTCTCCGTCACCGGCACCCGCGCGGACTACGGTATCTACCGTCCCGTGTTCCAAGCTATGACGGCTTCACCATCGCTCGATCTGAGCCTCTTGGTGACAGGCATGCATCTTCGCAGAGAATTTGGTCATACCGTCGACGAGATCGAAGCGGACGGCTTTCCCATTGCCGCGCGGATTGACTGCCTGACCGGGGAAGACTCGCCCCGCGCGATGGCGGAGTACATCGGCCGGACGCTGATAGAAGCTGCGAAGGTACTCGAACAGCAGCGCCCCGACCTCCTCTTCCTCCTCGGAGACCGCGGCGAACAACTCGCCGGAGCGATCGCGGCGGTGGAACTGGGCATTCCTATCGCGCACCTGCATGGCGGGGAGCAGACGGGCACTGTGGATGACACGATGCGCCACGCGATCACGCAGATGGCGACCATTCACCTGACGACAGCTGGACTGCACAGTGAGAGAGTGCAGCAGATGAAGGGATCTGCCGAGAACGTCCACGTGGTCGGTGCGCCCGCGCTCGATGTCATCCGGACGCTCAAGGCTATTCCGCGTGACCAGCTCTTCACAGCAGCGGGATTTGATGCCGCACTTCCCACGCTGATCTTCGTCCAACACCCCGATACGACCGATACTCTGACGCCGCAGAAACAACTGGAGCCGTCGCTCCAGGCACTCGAGAACTTTGATGGTAACATCATGATCATCGGAGCGAATGCCGATGCGGGAGGCCGTACGATGAATGCGATGCTGCAGGCGTTTGCGAAAAAGAAGACCAACCGCGCATTCAGGATCTCCATTCCGCATGAGACCTTTCTCTCGTGGCAAGCCTGCGGGGATATTCTCGTCGGCAACTCCTCCAGTGGCATCATCGAAGCGGCATCCTTTCGGCTTCCCGTTGTGAACATCGGCGACCGGCAGCGCGGGAGATTGCGGTCTGGTAACGTTCTTGACGTTCCCTACGGCGCCGCTGCGATCACGGCAGCGATCGCGAAGGCAGTGAGTCCGGCGTTCCGCGGGAGCCTTCAAAAAATCCGCAATGCCTATGGGGATGGGCATGCGGCGGAGAGGATTGTGGAGATTCTCGCCGGATGTGCTCTGCCGATCTCACTCAAGCCGTGATATTCTCTCCGTCTCATGACGAACAAGCTCTCCATCGTTCTCTACGGCGCAGGCGGCCACGGCAAGGTGGTCGCCGATGCGGTGGAAAGAGAAGGTCGGTTTGCGATCGCCGGCTTTCTGGATGACCGTGCGACGGGTGACTGTTTCGGAATTTCCGTTCTGGGAGGGAGAGATCTCATTCCCACACTGAAGGGCAAGGGCATCGACGGCGCCATCGTGAGCATCGGTGCCGGCGATGTCCGTCAGTCGGTCCAGCGACGACTCAAGGAAGCAGGACTGGGGATCGTCACGATCTGTCATCCATCCGCGCAGGTCGCGCGCGGTGTTTCCATTGGGGAGGGAACGGTGTTGATGCCTGGGGCGGTCGTGGGCCCCGATGCCGTCGTCGGCGAAGGCTGCATCATCAATACGTCTGCGACGGTCGATCACGACTGTACGATCGGAGCGTTCACACATATTGCCCCCGGTGCCCACCTCGCCGGCGGCGTCCGCATCGGCGCACACACCCACATCGGCATCGGGAGCTCAGTCAAAGAAGAAGTGACGATCGGCAGCAACGTCATGATCGGCGCGGGATCGGTAGTGATCGATCACTTGCCCGACAATTGCACGGCGTACGGTGTGCCCGCGAAAGCTCAGGTATGATGTTCACGTCATGACTCTCCAAATCCCGCTCTCCACTCCTGCTATCAGCGAGGAAGATGTTGCCGCGGTCGTCCAAGTCCTGCGCACGCCACGCCTCTCGCTCGGGCCCAAGGTCCCGGAGTTCGAGCGCGCCATCGCGGAGTTCACCGGAGCCAAGCACGCGGTCGCCGTCAGCAGCGGCACCGCGGCGCTCCATTTGTGTGTGCGGGCACTCGGCATTGGCGAAAGAGATGAAGTAATCACAACGCCGTTCAGCTTCGTCGCGTCCGCAAACTGCATACTCTTCGAGCGGGCCGTGCCCCGCTTCGTCGATGTTGAGAGCGAGACGTACTGTATCGATCCTGCGAAGGTCGAGGCGGCGATCACTCCCAAGACGAAAGCGATCCTCGCAGTCGACGTCTTCGGATACGTTGCGGATTGGGATGCACTGCGGCAGATCGCGAAAAAACATCATCTCACACTCATCGAAGACAGCTGCGAGGCGCTCGGCTCTTCCGTCGGCGGCAAGAAAGCCGGGATGCTGGGCGACTGCGGGACGTTTGCGTTCTACCCCAACAAGCAGATGACGACCGGCGAAGGCGGAATGATCGTCACCGACCGTGACGATATCGCGCGGGCCGCCCGTATGATGCGGAACCAAGGACGCAATCCGGACGCAGCGTGGCTCGACCATCAAGTTCTTGGCTACAACTACCGCTTGAGCGATATCCATGCCGCGCTCGGGATCAGCCAGATGAAGCGATTGCTGGAATTCATGGAGAAGCGGTCCCGCGTCGTTGCGTGGTACGCGGACGCCCTCTCTCCACTCCGCGAGTACGTGCGTGTTCCGGAGACGCAGAAGGGAACGGACGTCAGCTGGTTCGTGTACGTCGTCCGGCTGGCGGATCGCTACTCGGCGGCGGACCGCGATCAATTGCTCTCCCTTCTCCGCGAGCGGGGGATCGGATGCAACGCGTACTTTCCCTGCATTCACCTCCAGCCGTTCTACCGCGAACGGTACGACTACAAAGGCGGAGAATTCCCCATCGCAGAATCCGCGTCCGCGCACACGCTGGCACTGCCCTTCTCTTCCAGCATGACGGAGGTGCAGGTGTCGGCTGTGGCATCGACGCTGAAAGAAGCTCTCTCCGTCCTCACATCCTGATATGAAACCAGAAGAGATTCTCGGCATCATCACGGCGCGTGGATCTTCCAAGAGACTGCCCGGCAAGAATATCGCCCCTGTCAACGGTAAGCCGCTTCTCGCCTACACGTGCGAAGCGGGGCTCGGCAGCACCCTCCTCACGCGGACGATCCTCAGTACCGATGACGAGGCGATCGCCGAGGTCGGCAAGTCGTGCGGTGTCGATGTCCCGTTCCTGCGGCCCAAGGAACTTGCGCGCGATAACACTCCATCCATGGAGGTCGTCGCGCATGTGCTGTCGGAACTTCGTACGCGGGAACAATACGAACCCGCAATCATTGTCCTGCTCCAGCCGACGTCGCCGCTGAGGACATCCGCGCACATCGATGCGGGAGTGGCAATGCTCCAGAAGACTGGGGCGGACTCGGTCGTGAGCGTCACCGAAGTCCCGCATGCGCTCACTCCCAACATGGTCATGCGTATCGTGGATGGCAAACTCCAGCCGCCGCCCGGGACGGTTCCTGTTGATACCGAAACATTCTACAGACGCAACGGCGCCCTCTACGTGTTTCGGACCGAAGTGTTCCTCCGTTCCCCCAATCGCTTTGGGGACGACTGCCGGGCGATGATCATGCATTCCGAAGATTCTCTCGATATTGACAGCTCTTTTGACCTTCTCCTTGCGGAAAAGCTCTTGCAGGATCGGGCGATTTGAGCGACAGTGTCCTGGTGACTCCCTTCTTCCGCGGCAAGAACATCCTCGTCACCCTTCGACTCCTCCTCGCTTCGCTCGGAGTCGCTCAGGGCAAGCCGGCGCTCTATACTATTCTGTCACTATGAAACAATTTTTTAACAGCAAAAAAATCCTCGTGACCGGAGCCACCGGTTCCATCGGGTCCGAAATCGTCCGGCAGCTGCTGCGTCAGGGGGCCCAGACCGTTCGCATCTTCTCGCGCGACGAGCACAAGCAGTACCTGATCCAGCAGGAGCTCGGAGATCGGCCAAAGTTCGACGTGCGGTACCTCCTCGGGGATATCCGCGATTATCCGCGACTACTCCGTGCCATGGAGGGAATGGAGTATGTCTTCCACTGCGCCGCGTACAAGCAGGTGCCATTCTGCGAGTACAACTCGTTCGAAGCGGTGAAGACGAACGTCATCGGAACCCAGAACGTCATCGAAGCGGCCATCGCCCAAGGGGTGAGCCGCGTGCTGCTCGTCAGTTCCGACAAGGCGGCGAGCCCCAGCAGCGTGATGGGTGCCACCAAGCTGCTGGCCGAGAAGATCATGACGTCGGCGATGTACACCGCGGGCGCGCATCCCATCCGGTTCGCGAGCGTCCGATTCGGCAACGTTCTCGGGAGTAGGGGATCGGTCATCCCGACGTTTCAGGAGCAGATCCGCAAGGGCGGCCCCGTGACGATCACGCGCCCTGACATGGTGCGGTTCTTCATGTCCGTCGGACAGGCAGTCCGGCTGACCTTCGATGCGATGGAGCAGATGCAGGGCGGGGAACTCTTCATCCTGAAAATGCCCGTGGTGCGGCTGGGCGATCTCGTCGAAGCCGTTATCGAGGAGTTCGCGCCTCGCTACGGACATGATCCCGCTTTGATTGAGCGGCGCGTCACCGGCATCCGTCCCGGGGAGAAGATGCAGGAAGTACTGATGACCGCGGAGGAGGCTCAGTACGCTCATGAGACGGATTCCATGTTCATCGTGCGCTCGCCGCTCACGGTCCCAGGAAAAGAAGTCGCCCTCCGCGAGACGCTCGGCTCGGGCATCGACCACTACGTCACCGAAAATCAGCGTCCGCTCTCCAAGAATGAAGTCGCCGCCCTCGTGCGGGAACTCACGGCGGAGGCGCCGGCGGATGCGAAGGAGGTAGCGTCAAAGACTGCGAAAAAGGTTTCGAAGGAAGCGTTGGTGGGATCATGACGAGTATCATCCTGAGCAAGTGTCATCCTGAGCAAGTGTCATCCTGAGCAAGTGTCATCCTGAGCGTCAGCGAAGGATGGTTCGCTACGCTCACCATGACAAACTGCTGATAAGAGGGTGTGTGCCACGCTTCGACTACGCTCAGCGTGACACGCTATCTTGTAATAATGTTTCGCGGCCGTGCCGTTCAGACACTCCGATAACTCCGGTAACTTCTCATAGTCTCCGGCAATGAGCGTTTCCTTTTTTGCTCGTCGCCAGCCCTTCACGATCTTCTCCCATCGAATGGCTTCCATGACGTCATTGAATACGGCGCTATAGACCAGCGTCACAGGTCTGCGTTTGAATGTGTACGCGTCCGCGTGCACACCTTGTTCGTGCTGTTGAAGTCTTCCTGCCAGGTCGCTGGTGATGCCAGTGTAGTAACTGCCGTCGTAGCAGCGCAGCATGTACACGAAGTATTCTTTCCTCACAGTGAGACGATGATCTTCAATTCCCGCCTCCGGGAGAGGCCTCCAGACAAATCACTTTGCGCAATGTGAAAGTTTGCTCTTCAGGTAGCCATGCTTTGGCGTTCTATGGGGGTGTGGAACACCGAGAGCCTATTATCTTGCCAGGCCCACGAACCTCTCCAAAATCCTCAACCCCACTTCCCCGCTCTTCTCAGGATGGAACTGGCAACCGACGATGTGTCCTTTGGCGATCACGGTGGGGAAGCGGAAGCTCCCGTAGGTCGTCTCTGCCAAGACATGTTCGGGGTTCTGCGCCTGGAGGATGTACGAATGGATGAAATACATTTCTGAACCTGGAGGAACATTCTCAAGGATGGTCCCTTTCCATGTTTTTCCAGCCGGCGGTTCGATGACATTCCATCCCATATGCGGCGTCTTCTCACCTTTCAGGGGAGGAAAGTGGACGACCTCGCCGGGCATGAAGCCGAGGCCCTCGTGTTCACCGAACTCGAAGCCTTTGGAAAGCAGCAGTTGCGCGCCTAAGCAAATCCCCAAGATCGGTGTACCGGCTGCGCCGGCCTCTCTGACCACGTCCAGCAGTCCCCGCACGTTGAGTCCGTCCATTCCCGCCTTGAATGCGCCTTGTCCCGGCAGCACCAACGCGGCGGCGGAGCGAATCTCCGCCGG
>CAZLYW010000010.1:18323-27690 GCA_964563915.1 uncultured Candidatus Peribacteria bacterium
ATCACGGAGTCCGTGAAGCCCTTGAGGCCCTTCATCGCGCTGTGGATGTTGCCGACGCCGTAATCGACTACAACGATATTCTTCATAGAATTGATTTCCTGGTAGGAATGCTATTCTTGGTCAACTCTTTCTTCAGATTTCCGATGGTCCATTCGTCGTAGTGCAGGATTGATGCAATGCAGACGGCGTCGGCTTTGCCTTCTTTAATTGCCTGTGTGAGCGAGGTGGCGTCCTTCGCGCCTCCATGAATCACGACCGGCACCGGGCAGAACGACGTCACTGCGGCGAGGAGTTCGCTATCGAAGCCTTTCTTTGTGCCATCGAAGTCGACGGAGGTCAGGAGGATTTCCCCGACGCCCAGATCGAGTGCCTGCTTGATCCAGGTAATTGCATCCTTTCCTGAATGCTCGCGGCCGCCATCAATATATGCTTCCCACGTTCCCGGCGGTACTGAGCCCGTCGAAGTGCGCTTCGCTTCAACAGAGAGGACAATGCACTGCGATCCAAACTGATGGACCGCCTCGGCGAGCAGCTTGGGGTTGCACGTCGCAAACGTGTTGATCGCGACTTTATCGGCGCCCGCACGAAGGAAATTATTGATGTCGTGGAGCGACTGGATGCCGCCGCCCATCGTGAGCGGGATGAAGAGTTCGTTCGCGATGGACCGCATCAAATCAAAATCCGGACTGCGGCCGTAGAGGCTTGCAACGATATCCATCACGATCACCTCGTCCGCCCCCTGTTCATAGTATTTCCTGGCGAGATCCTTCGGGGATCCGACGACGCGGAGGCCTTCCATGTGGATGCCCTTCACCACGTTCGGACCCTTGATATCGAGCCGGGGAATGACGCGTATCTTCATCAGGGGTAGTTTATAGGAAGAAGCCCAAATAAGCCCTTTCCCTTCTGTATGATGGGTACTGATGCCCCCGTCCTTCCTCCGTCCCGGCGCGGCATACATCATCGCGGAAGCCGGCGTGAATCACGACGGGAAGGTGGAAAAGGCTCGCCAGCTGATCGACATCGCCGCCGAAGCGAGAGCCGATGCTGTGAAGTTCCAGCTCTTCAATCCCAAGGAAATCGTCTCACAGGGAGCACCGCTCGCGGGGTACCAGGAGCGCTCGGGGGAAGAGAGCCAGTACCAGATGCTGCAGCGCCTGGCGCTTCCACGTAATGGCTATCGTGATTTGAAGGCGTATGCGGAAGCGCTGGGCCTCGACTTCATCACCACCCCGTTCGACGCGGACTCCGCACGATTTCTTGCGAGTCTCGGCGTCAAAGCGATGAAAATTCCCTCGGGGGAGATCACGAACATCCCGTTTCTGCGCGACGTCGCAACACTCCGAATGTTCACGATCATCTCCACCGGCATGTCGACGCTCGATGAGGTGAGAGAAGCCGTCGTTCCATTCGAGGAAATGAAGACGGGTTATGCCCTCCTCCACTGTGTCAGTTCCTATCCCGCGCCGGCAGACCAGATCAACCTACGCGTGATGAAGACGCTCGAGGATGCATTTCATGTTCCTGTCGGATACTCCGATCACACCGAGGGAATCGCGGTCTCCGTCACGGCAGCGAAGCTCGGCGCGCGCATTCTCGAAAAGCATTTCACCATCAATAAGAACGATCCTGGCCCGGATCATGCGGCGTCGCTGGAGCCGGAGCAATTGAAGGAAATGATCCGGATCATCAAAGATTCTGATGCTCTGAAGGAAGCAAAGATCGTCCAGGAAGCGCTCGGGACAGGGGAGAAGATTTGCCAGCCCTGCGAAATGAATACCCGCGATGTCGCGCGCCGCAGTCTCGTCCTCACGCGCGACGTAAAAGCGGGAGAGCGCATCACGGCCGACATGATCGCGATCAAGCGCCCCGGCACGGGCATTGCGCCCAAAGAGTTCGACGCTGTTCTTAGGAAAACTCTCACGCGGGCGCTTCCAGTGGGGTCGGTTCTCACGCGGGAGTGCCTCCGGTGAAGCGTTTGTGTCAAGGTGGAGCCCCATGAGCCCCAACACGCCTTTCTTTCTGTATACTCCTCTCCCATGCCTCCGTCCTACGTCCATTTCGGCTCCAAAAAGCGGTTTCACCCTGCTGGCAGCGTATATCGCGAGAAGAAAGAGTGGGGCGAGGAACAGTGGATCGTGAACAAGGAATACTGCGGGAAAAAATTGGTTCTCCAGAAGAACCGGCGCTGCAGCCTCCACAAGCACGAGAAGAAAGACGAGGTGTTCTACCTTCTCTCCGGCCTGGTGACGATGGAAATCGGCGACGATACGTTCACGCTGCGTCCGGGGGACTTCGTCCACATTCCGGCGGGCGCCTACCATCGCTTCACTGGTCTCAAGGATAGCGAGATCATGGAGTTCTCGACGAATCACCAAGAGGATGACAGCTACCGGAAGGAATATTCCGGCCACGTCGACGGCGAGCGCTTCGAGCGGCAGCGTGCGATCGTGAAGAACTTCAAAAAAGCCAACGTGCTCGTGCTGGGAGATGCAATGCTCGATACGTACACGAGGGGAGAGGTGACGCGTGTCTCGCCCGAGGCGCCGATCCCCGTTGCGCGGTTCCGCGGGCGGCGTCATGTCCCGGGCGGAGCCGCGAATGCCGCTGCGAATGTCGCGAGTCTCGGCGGCAACGTCACACTCGTGAGTGTCCGGGGAGCGGACAGCGCCGGCAAAACGCTCGCAATGCTCCTCAAGAAGCACGGCGTGAAGTCCTTCCTCGTGACGGATACTAGCCGCGCCACCACGGAGAAGCAGCGGATCGTCGCGGCGGACGAGCACCAGTTGGTACGGATCGATTACGAGGATACGCATGCGCTCTCTCTGGCGATGGAAAAGAAAGTGACTGCGCTCCTGCATCGGGAATTGCAGAAACATGACGTTCTCCTCCTCTCCGACTACGCGAAAGGTTTCTTCCATCCGGCGTTCCTCCATTCCTGCATCGCGGCCGCCCGCAGAGCACGCGTTCCTGTGATTCTCGATCCCAAACCGACCGGCTCTGATGATCTGACAGCCGCGCGGGGCGTCACTGTGATCACTCCCAACCGGCAGGAGGCCCAGATACTCGCGGGTTCGTCGAAGCGGGCTCCTGCTGCAGTCGCCGCCGCCATCGCGCGCAAGCTCGGGAGCTCTGTCCTCTGCACGCTCGGCGGCGACGGTATGCTCCTCGTTTCGGGGAAAGGGAAGATCCACATGTTCCCGGCGCTCGCTACAGGCGTCATCGACGTCTCCGGCGCCGGCGATACCGTCGCCGCGACGGTGGCGCTCTCTCTCGCAGCGGGCGCCACGGTGGAAGACGCGGCGGATGTGAGTAACCGCGCCGCGGGCGTCGTCGTCGAAAAACAGGGGACGGCGACGCTGACGTCCGAAGAATTACTTCGCGCTTTATGAACGGGCAGAATACACAAAAAGGCATTGCCTCCGATGGTCGTGGGCCGCCCTTCGACAAGCTCAGGGCACGCGCTGAATATCACAAAAAATTCATTCTCCTCGATCGCGACGGGACTTTAGTCCGCGATCCCGGACAGCCGATCATGACCGTCACATCCGAAGACATCCTCTCCGGCGTCGTTGAAGGTCTCCGTCTGTTGCAGGACAACGGTTACGAATTCTTCATCGTCAGCAATCAGAGCGGCATCGCCCGCGGCAACTACACCGAGGAGAAATTTCTGGAGTCGCAACGGCAAACATTCTCCGTCTTCAAGGAGCAGGGGATCACGTTCGACGGCGCCGAATACTGTCCGCATCATCCGGACGCCAACTGCGGCTGCCGCAAGCCCGCAATCGGCATGTGGAATCGTCTGAAGGAGCGCTACTCTGGCCTCATTCCGGAGAACGGCGCGATGATCGGCAACCGCAATAGCGACGTCGGATTCGGAAAAGCAGTCGGTTGCCGGACCGCCCGTATCGATACAGGGCAGTACCCCTACACCGTCATCGCTGACGATACGGTGCGCAGCGTCGGAGAGTTCGCCGAAAGACTCATTCATGGAAACCCGACGGTCCAATTGCTTCACGATGTCGCCGCTCTTTCGGAGAAAGCGAGAGAAGAGGGGAAGACGATCGTCACGACCAACGGCACATTCGATCTGCTCCATCCCGGTCATCTCTATCTGCTCACGCAGGCCCGCCTGCGGGGGGATCTCCTCATCGTCGGGGTCAACAGCGACGCCTCGGTGAAGCGCTACAAAGGTCCGGATCGTCCCGTCGAGCCGCAAGATGTCCGAGCGCTCAAAGTCGCGCGCCACAGCGACGCCGTCTTCATCTTCGACGACGACGATCCGCGCCCTTGGCTTTCGAAGATCCGCCCGCACGTCCACGTGAATGCCGAGACGTACGGGAAAGACTGTGTGGAGGCGCCCGTGCTGCGGGAGATCGGCGCTGAGTTGGTTCTTGTTCCCGTCCAGCCCGAGTTCGGATCCACATCTGCCATTCTTCAGAACCGCCGCGCATGAATACCATCTTCTGGACGCTCCTGACGGCGCTGTGTTCCCCATTCCTTCTGCTCATGGCGGCCTGTCGCGTGCAGTCACCGCAACGGAAGATTCTCATTATCCAATGGGCGAAACTCGGCGACCTGGTCTGCACGACGCCGATGTTCCGCGCGATCAAGACTGCACACTCCGACTGGACGGTGCATGTCCTCTGCCGGGCGCGCTGCGGCGATGTTCTGCAGGGCAATCCTTTCGTCGATCGCGTGATCGCGCACAGCGGGATGCGCGGGGAACTGGTCCGGCATGTGCGGCGCGAGCGGTACGACGTCGTGATCAATGCCATGCCCGATGCGTTCACCGCGCTCCTCGGGATCCTCTGTGCCGCGCCCGTTCGCATCAACACGTTCTCCTTCGCGCGAGGACTCCTTGTCCGGTGGTCGACGCTCTTCAATACCGTCAACGCGCCGTACCGCATCCACACCAGCACGTTCGATCACTATTTGTTTCTCGTCAGACAACTGGGGATTCCGGCCATACCCTATCAATTGGATTTCTATCCATCTGCGGAAGATACAGCGGGTGCGAAGCAATGGATGGAACATCGCGGACTCGCGCGGAAGTCTTTCGTCATTTTCAATGTGACGGCTGGTAATACGGTCAAAGAATGGCCAGCCGAGAAGTTCGCCGAGCTCGCTGATCTCGTCATTGAGCGGCATGGTTTCTCGGTCGTCCTCTCCACGCTTGACCGGCAGCGCATCGAACGGATCCGTGGACTCAGCAAGCACTCCGAGAAACTCCTCGATGCGTCATCCCTCACACTCGGACAACTCGGTGCGCTCTGCACACAGAGCGCGGCATTCGTCGCCGTCGACACCGGCCCGATGTACGTCGCCTACGCTGTCGGCGCGCCGCTCGTTGTCCTCATCGGTGGCTCCGATCCCCGGGAGCAGATCCCCCCAGAAGGCCTGCGGCGGGTCGTCCATGTTCTCCCCCCTGCGGGCTGCGAACCGTGGATGCACGTTTCCATCTCTCCGAGGACGGCGACGGAGGAGCAGCTGAGGTGCGTGCGGGGTACAAGCGTTGATGCGGTTGCGGGGGCGGTGGAGCACATTCTCCAAACAGACGCATGACAGTTGCTACAATGCGCTGTACGCATATCCTGCTTTCTGTATGTTCTTCGCATCCAGTAGCGATTTCAGATCGTAGACGAGTCCTCCTGGCTTCAGTGCTTTCATGATGCCCTCCTCTTTTTCCTGAAGATATTCCCTATGCGGCACGAGAAAGACAACGGCATCATACGGTCCGTCCTGGAGTGATCCCGGTTTCATCTTCTGTCTGGTGATATCGTCCGTGGAAATGTACGGATCATGGACGGCGGTATCGAAGCCCATTGACTGGAATTGCAGGACGACGTCTTTGGCTTTGCTGTTGCGCGTATCGGGAATGTTTTCTTTAAAGGTGAGGCCTAATACGAGGATGTTGCCGCCCTTGGGGACGTGTTTGGCGACTGCGTTCACGATGTACCCACTCATGCCGTCGTTGACCACGCGTCCGACCGTGATCACGTTGGTCTTCATGCCAAGTTGTCGGGCTTTCTCAACCAAGTAGTACGGATCGACGCCGATGCAGTGTCCGCCGACGAGGCCCGGCTGAAACTTCAAAAAATTCCACTTGGTGCCCGCCGCTTCCAGGACGGCTTTCGTTGGGATGCCGATCTTGTTGCAGAGCATCGCAATCTCGTTCACATAGGCGATGTTCAGGTCCCGCTGAGCGTTCTCGATCGCCTTCGCCATTTCGGCGACTTTGATCGAGGGGGCGCGGTGGATGCCCGCCGTCACGATCGAGCCGTAGAGGTCGCAGAGGATATCGGTCGTGCGCTTGTCCTGACCAGTGACGACCTTGATGATCTTGTCGATGGTGTGCTTCTTGTCCCCCGGATTGATGCGTTCGGGGGAGTACCCCAGCGTGAAGTCCGTTCCACATTTCAGTGTTGATTCACGTTCAAGAATTGGTCCGCAGATCTCTTCCGTCATCCCGGGATAGACGGTCGACTCGTACACGATGATCATTCCTTGCTTCAGATGCTTACCGACGGCAATTGTCGCGCTCTCGACGAGCGTCAGATCCGGATTGTTGTCATCATCGACGGGTGTCGGGATCGCGAGGATGATCACCTCGCACTTCTCCATCGTGGCGGGGTCGGTCGTGAATTCCATCCGGACGCTCTGCAACTCCTCATTGGTCAGCTCCAGAGTCCGGTCGTGTCCTTTTTTCAATTCATCAATGCGGGGCCTCGAGATGTCGTAGCCGACAACCTGATGGCCGACCTTCGCAAAAGCGTGGGCGAGGGGTAGGCCGACGTAGCCCAGACCGACGATGGCAAGCTTCATTTTCCTCATGCCGGAGGGCATCATACACGGTATACTGCTAGCCCATGAAGAAGGCGCTCATCACGGGCATTACCGGCCAAGACGGTTCCTATCTGGCCGAATTCCTCCTCAAAAAAGGATACGAGGTCCACGGGCTCGTCCGGCGGGCGTCGACGTTCAACCGCGGGCGCATCGATCACCTGTTCAGCGACGCCGACGTGCCCGACCTGCCGATTGCGCTCCACTACGGTGATCTTGGAGACAGCAGTTCCCTCATGCGCGTCCTGGAGAGTGCACAACCGGATGAAATCTACAACCTCGCCGCGCAGACGCACGTCGGGATCAGTTTCGATATTCCTGAGTATACCGGTGATGTCACGGGGCTGGGGACAACGCGGTTGCTGGAAGCGGTGCGCACCAGCAAGCGTCCGGCGAAGTTCTACCAGGCGAGTTCGAGCGAACTCTTCGGCAAAGTCTTCACCACCATCCAGAACGAGGACACGCCGTTCTACCCGCGTAGTCCGTACGGGTGCGCCAAGGCCTACGCGTACTACCTGACGCGCAATTACCGCGAGAGTTACGGCATGTACGCCTGCAACGGCATCCTCTTCAATCACGAGTCGCCCCGTCGGGGCGAGAACTTCGTGACGCGCAAGATCACACTGAGTCTCGCGCGCATCCTCGCCGGCAAGCAGAAAATGCTCCACATCGGGAACTTCGAGGCCAAGCGCGACTGGGGGTACACGCCCGAGTACGTCGAGGGCATGTGGAAGATGCTGCAGCACAAAACGTCGGAAGATTTCATCCTCGCGACGGGGAAGACCACCTCGGTCCGGGAATTCCTCGAAATCTGCCTCGATCTCGCGCACATTCCCTTTGAGAAGAAGGGGAAAGGCATGGAGGAGAAGTACACCGATACCCGGAGCGGCAAGACCTTCATCCTCGTCGATCCGCACTACTACCGCCCCGCCGAAGTTGACTACTTATGCGGTGACGCGTCTAAGGCCAAGAAGCTGCTTGGGTGGGAGGCGAAGACGAGCGTGAAAGAACTCGCGAGGATTATGTTGGAAGCGGATTGTGCGAAAGAAGGAGTCACGCTGTAAGTTGTCATACACCACGCGCGAAAGTGCCTAGCATTCTATTATTCTCTTACTCTATTATCCTCCCTGAGGATTCCCCTCATGCATCTCCTTGACGTATATGAAACTCAAGAAACTCTTCCACCGCGCCGTCGACATCGGCATCGCCGCTGACCCGCGTGGCACAAAGTACATCGAGAAAATGTTCAAGAAAATTAAAGAGAAGTCTACGAAGCTCGAGGGGAAGGAGAAAGAGTGGTTTGATGACGAGCGCACGTGGAATCCGTATCCCGATTCCCGCGTCATCAACGGCACCGGTGAGGAAGACGTGCAGCGGCTGATGGTCTGCATCGACGGCGAAATCCAAGAAATGCTTCTGGCCGACCGGCTCCGCGAGCGTGGCGAGCGTATCGATTGCATCCTCATCCACCATCCCGAGGGCCGCGCTCTTGCTGACCTTGACAAAGTGATGCCTCTGCAGGTCGACGTGTACGCCCAGGCGGGTGTGCCGGTGAACCACGGCGAAGGCTTACTCCGTCCGCGCATGGACCGCATCTGGCGCGCGATCCATGCCGATAATCTCTTCCGCACCGAGCGTGCCGCTGAGCTCCTCGGCATCCCCGCATTCTGCTGCCACACGATCACCGATAACCTGGTCTGGCGTTTTATGGAAAAGACGATCTGCAAGAAGTCGTTCGATACACTCAAGGACATCGTTAATGCGACGCACGAGATCGAGGAGTACGCGTGGTACGGCAAGAAGGGGAGCCCCACGATCATCGTGAACGGTTCTGAGCATGCCCGGCCCGGCAAGATCGTCGCCACGGAATTCACAGGCGGCACCAACGGCCCTGAGGAATTCATCGAGAAGCAATCGCACGCCGGCGTCGGCACGATCCTCGCGATGCACTTCACCGAGAAGGAAGTGGAGAAGGGGAAGGAGCATCACATCAACATGATCCAGTGCAACCACATGGCGAGTGACGCGATCGGAATCAACCTCTTGCTTGATAAACTTGTGAAGGAGGAGAAGAAGTTGAGTACGGTGGATGTTTCGGGATTCATTCGCGTAAAACGCAAGTAAGCCGGTACAAAAACGACAGAAGCGACAAAGGCGACAAAAGGCCTCATACAGGCCCTTTGTCGTTTCTGTTCCATTTGTTCCTTTTGTCGCTTTCGCATAGAATTACTCATCCCATGGCCAAAAAACGCTTCTCCATCAGCCCCTTCCGCCTCCTCTCCGAGTCCTGGTCCTTCGTCTGGAGCCAGCCCGCCCTCCTGCACGTCCTCGTATGGTTCCTGATTGTTCCCTTCATTCTCCTGGACGCGATGGACCTCTACTGGCCGGAGAGCGACATCGAATCGGTCCGTCAAATCGGGACGATGGGATTCGTGGGTGCGCAGATTCTCCTGTTGTTCCTCTACTTCTGGGGGTTCGTGTTCGTCGTGGCCTCCAGTCGTGGGCTCGATCCGCCAACGGTCAT
>CAZLYW010000011.1:0-25883 GCA_964563915.1 uncultured Candidatus Peribacteria bacterium
ACCGGAGTCTTCTTTCGGAAAACGCTTGTGTAAGGTTAATGCTGCAACCTAACAACTATTGACAAAATTATATATCATACTAAAATAACATACTTTGCTCCGGAGATCCCTTCCCTTCTTCGGCATTGTTCTGCTGTCACTCCTCCCCTCCTCCGCACTCGCTGCGGACGCCGTTCCAGTGAGCAGGTGGGAAGCGCAGGCAGGCGACGTATTCTTGGTCGATGTGCCGCAAAACATGGGCTACCTCATCCACGAAAACGGAGAGTTCCTCCCCTTTCCCGTCGCAACTGGCCGCAAGGCAGTCGTCCGCTACATCGGCAGAACCTATCAGGCGGATACGCCGATCCGCACATGGACGGCCGAGCAGAAGCAGATCAAAGGAGACCGCCGGACCTTCGGGGTGAGCGGGCGCTTCATTCGCCTGTTCCGCGACGGGGAAAGTTCGCCCTACGGCATTCACAGTTACTTCAAAATCGCCGATTGGATGCGGGAAGACGAGCGCTACTTCTCGATGGGGTGCATCGTGGTCACGGAGGAGATGCTCGATGTGATTGAGAAGACGTTCACACTGAATGATCAGAACATGACAGTGATCACGACGAACGACGCGCAGGCCGTCCTGCAGGATCTGGTCTCCTCGTCCCATGAGGAAAGGGACAGCTGAAAACGCGTGGCGACTACATTCTTTTCTCGTATACTACGAGCACCGTGGAGAGGTGCCTGAGTGGTCGAAAGGGCCGCACTGCTAATGCGGTATACGGTGTTAAAACCGTATCGAGGGTTCAAATCCCTCCCTCTCCGCCAGCCTTCGCTTCTGTGCGCAGAAGCTACGGCCGGCA
The DNA here is from genome assembly GCA_964563915.1 of uncultured Candidatus Peribacteria bacterium. Taxonomy (GTDB): domain Bacteria; phylum Patescibacteriota; class Gracilibacteria; order Peribacterales; family Peribacteraceae; genus JABFSS01. Next base: position 840 of record CAZLYW010000011.1, read on the forward strand.
AGCCACGTGTTTCACATTTGCGACGAAGGCCCCACTCTCAAACACATGAGCACAGTGCCGTAGGAGATACTCATACAAACGGATTTTGGCACGACAATGACGCGATGCGACCGTTGTGGGGGAAATGCGCAACATCTTGGCAATCTCAACATTACGCTTACCGTCCAACACCAGTTGCATGACACTGCGAAAAATCTCCGGTAGTTGTTCAATGGACAGCTGTAGTAATCGCTGCTGTTCAGCATGTAGTAGTTGGAACGATGGATCCACTTCCGGATCATCAACAACATTGGAGAGATCGTCAACGGATGCACGATGAGCAAGAGGAAATTTTCTTCTCTTTTCGTTGTGCGCGATAAAGCGTAACACTTTTCTCAGAGCACTCCGATTTTTCTCGGATGCAAAGGTGTCCGGATGCCGGAGAACCCAGACGATCACATCCTGCACAGCGTCTTCTGCACGTTCCTGATGACCGTTGAACAATGTATGACTGAAGCGCATTAAGTACGACAGCATTTCATCCATCGATCTGAAGTTGAGCCGATTCAGAAGACTGTTCAAAAACAATTCCGGATCTCCATTCATCTCCTGCTTTGTGTCAGATTGTTCCAGACGTGGCATGCAATCTTTCTACCCTGTTCATTATTTCTGTCAATGCTTCTCGCATCCTGCCGCGGCCTTTCGGTATGCGCACCATTCGCAATCTACTGTCGGCGCCGACGGCAGATCCCGACAGAGGCACGTATGCGCCTCGGTGAGTGCCTCCTCCACCCAGGAATCATCCCCCGTGTAGGAGATGATCTGCGTGGTGAATTCGAGCTTCTTGCCGAAATGTTCCCGAGCGGAATCGGCGTTCACGTAGACGAAGTAGCCGATGTCTGAGACGGGAAAGCCGTTTCCTCTCAGGAGCCACTGGTAGATCTCCATCTGTCGCTTGTACGCCTTCTTCCATTCGTCCTCCAGGCTGATCTCCTTCTGCGTGCTCGTCGCCTTGTAATCGACAACAGAGAGCTGACCGGTCGGACTCTCCCAAATGTCATCGACAGCGCCGAAGAAGAGGAAATTCGTCGGCTTGTGCAGAACCTGCATGCCGCGGAAATTCGTCCGCCACTGCTCCAAATCCGGATGTTGATACGGAACGGCGTCCACGCCGTACTCCTTCATCAATTCATGCGGTTCCCCGCGCGCTCGGTGGTGATCGAACTCGCGTTTGAGGAGCGCATCGACCGCGACGTTGAGGGTGAACGGAGGACCGGAAGGCTGCCCGACGCCGCAGCGGCGGTCGAGGTAGAAGCAGCGCGGGCACTGCAGGAAGAGCTCGAGCTTGGAACGACTCAACTTAAAAGGATCGTCTGAAGAGGGATCGAAGATGTTGCGTTTTCGGACGCCGAGAGTGGGAGATACAGCACGTGGAATGATCACATCATAACAGACAAGCAAACAACTATGCAGAAGATGAGGAGTCATTTCATGTGCATGTTGAGATGTTCGGTTTTTGCACATCAAGCGACGATTGCTTTCCCAGTCACCCCTGCCCATTTCTGTTTACATTCCCGCAGGAGTGTCTGGGCCTCTCTCTGGTATTGGAGCAGTTTCTGACGCTTGATATGCGCGGACGCCGAAATACTGTGGCGCATGGCGTCGAGTCTCTTGACCGCTTCCTTCCGGAACGCCTCGCATTGCGACCATTGCGCTTCGCTCAGCGGCTGCTCAGGCAGCATGCGATCCCGAAGTCCGGCAAGTTCGCTGCGCATACAAGAGAGGGACATGAGCAATCCCTGCCGCATTTGTCCGATGCCCTCGCGCATCGACTGCAACCGCGTGCGCTGCGCGTGCTCCGTGTCCGGCGAGACGCGCTGAACGTCCCATGCCAAGCCCAGCCTTTCGAACGCGCGGATGATGAGCCCTGCGAGATCCACCTGCCACCAGCGCATGCCATGGAAGGCGTTCCGGGGAAACGCATGATGGTTGTTGTGCCAGCCCTCGCCGAACGCCAGGAGTCCCACGATCCACTCGTTCCGGCTCTCGTCGGCGGTCTCGAAATGGCGCCTGCCGAACGTGTGGCAGATCGAATTCACGCTGTACGTGACGTGGCTGACGAGGAAGAGACGGACGAGGCCACCCCAGAGAAAGCCCGTCCATCCACCGATGACCCCGGGCACGATGAGGCTGAGGAACGCCCAGACGAGCCACGTCTGCGATACGAATCGTACGACCGGATCGTTGAGCAGGTGCGGCGCGTACGTGCGGGCATCCAGATAGTTCTTCTCGACGAAGAGCCACCCCATGTGCGAATGCCAGAACCCGTGCAGTGGACTGTGTGGATCGTCTTCCTCGTCGGAGTGGGCGTGATGCTTGATGTGCATCGCCGCCCACGTCGCGGGATCGGTTTCAAACGAGGTGCAGCCGCAGATCAGGATCAACGCGCGGAGCCATGCCGGAGCGCGGAACCCGTCGTGCGTGAGCATACGGTGGTAGCCGATGGTGATCCCGAAGAGCGAAATCGCGTAGAACACCGCGAGCAGAACGAGATCCAGAGGAAAAATGTACCGCCGCCACAGCAGCACCATCGCCGCGAGCGTCGCGAGGAACGGAATGACCACGAGCATCGTCAGTTTCACCTTGTGCCAGACGTCCTCAGTACTCTGCATCGACAAAATACTGCCCGCTTCCTGCACGGGACGCAAGCGTAAAAGCCCTCGCATGTCGTCGCGAAAGAACATTACACCGGCCGTGTGATGTACTGATTACTCTGGAACGTCATCGAGAGATACTCCTGTGCGGTATCGGCGTACTCGGCATCGCGGTGAAGATCTTGCTCTTGCCACAGTCGCGTGCACTCGGTGACGTCCATCGCGCCGTCGAAGCCGTTGTCCTTGTTCTGCACGACGCCGTTCTTGATGAGCCGGAACGTCCAATGCAGGTGCGGACCTGTTGCATTGCCGGACTTCCCAGAGAGTCCAATCGGATCGCCCTGCGCGATGCTCTGGCCATTGGTGATCGTCGCTTCTGAGAGGTGGGCAAGCAGACTTCTCCTTTTTCCATCATCGATCGTGACGCTGAGACCGTACCCTGCCGTTCCCTCGTCTTTGACCGTGACGCCGCCGTCATGCGGAGCATAGACGACTGTTCCCTCCAGCACCCCGAAGTCGATGCCGTTGTGACCAGCGAGTCCGAATGGAGCATAATCAGCAGGATTCTGGCCGAAACCCTGGGTAATCAGCGGGCGGCCGGGGAGAGGAGAGAAGATCATAACGAATTGAAAATTGAAAATACTATGCGTTTATTCTCCGTTCTCAATTTTCAATTATCAATTGCCGCTTCGCCAATCAGTGTGGAATGTCCCCGCTCGATCTACCCTCTCATACCCATGCGCTCCGAAGTAGTCCCTCTGCGCCTGAATCAGGTTCTGCGGCAACCGCTCGCGGCGGAGGCTGTCGTAGAACCAGAGGGAGGCTGACATCGCAGGGAGGGGAATGCCGCGGGAGACGCCCCATCCGATGACCTGTCGCCACTGCTTCTGACGAGCGCCAGTGAATCGCGCGAAGATTTCCTTCGATGCTTTCCGCGCCGTCGCGGCATTCCTGCCATATGCCCTCTGCAGCTTCTCGAGGAACGCCGACCGGATGATGCAGCCGCCACGCCAGATGCGGGCGATCTCTGACAGATCAAGATTCCATCTTCGATCTCGGTGAGCGGAGTCGAACCGCGCCATCAGCTCGAACCCCTGTGCATAGGTGCAGATGACGGAGAGTTCCAGCGCCGAGCGGACCGCGGCGGCGAAAGCCTTGGATGGTATGGTCTTCGCGGGCAGGAGGGACTCCGGCAATTCGTGGCGCAGCCGCGAGCGGCGCTCGACCTCGCTGGAGAGGATGCGCGCGTCGACCGCGGCGTTGATCGTCGGAATTGCGATCCCCAGATTCATCGCCGCCTCCGTCGTCCACTTGCCTGTCCCCTTCTGGCCGGCAGCATCCGCGATCACGTCGATAAGATCGTTCTTCGTAAGTGGATCTTTCACTGTGAAGATTCGCGCAGTGATTCCCATCAGGAATCCGCGAAGATCATTGCTCCGGCTCCAAGAAGTGAATGTTTGAGCAATTTTTTTGTTCGGAAATTTCCCCACCGATTTGAGTACATCATAACTCTCGGCGATCAACTGCATGATCCCGTACTCGATGCCGTTGTGGACCATCTTCACGAAATGACCTGAACCAGCGGGACCGATGTATGCGACACATGGTTCCGAGCCCGAGCCCGAACCCGCGGCCATTTTCTTGAGGAGCGGCATGACCGCAGCCACCGAATCGCGGTCTCCCCCCGGCATCATGCTCGGTCCCTTGAGTGCTCCCTCCTCACCTCCGCTCACACCCATGCCGAGGAAGCGGATGCCCTTCTTTCCGAGTGCGAGTTCCCTGTTCTCCGTATCCCGAAAATGACTGTTCCCCGCATCGATGAGGATGTCTCCTTTGTGGAGATGCGGGAGGAGTTCGTCAATGACCGCATCGACGGCATCTCCCGCCTTCACCATGAGGAGAATGGCACGCGGCGTTTTGAGGGCCTTCACGAACGCCGGAATGGTCTTCGCCGTGACGAAATCCCCTTCTCTCCCATGACGGCGCATGAACTCCTGCGTCTTCTCCGTTGTACGATTGAACAAGACAACATGGGCACTGTTCCGCGCGGCATTGCGGGCGAGGTTCGCTCCCATCGTGCCGAGACCGATGACGCCGAGCTGCATGGACTGACGGTAGCATAGCGCATCGTTTGACTAATGATATGAGAGTGGAAGAATGCTTTCATGGAAAACCAGCAGCGACACAAGACGTGCATCACCGTTGAAGAAGCGATTGATGAATTCAGCCGCATTGATGATCTCTTGGAAAGAAGAAGAGATGCCCTGGCACATGTTCAAGATGGAATAAAATTTCTGGCATTCGCATTAAGCCTCGATGCAATCGATCAAGTCCATAGGCGGATGCAAGCAATCGTAAGCGGGGCAGCGCAGGAGATCCAAGATGGTTCCCTGACTGAACAGCCATTGCTGGTCGCCGATTATCTGAAGAGTGTGCTTCCTGCGCACCGCTCGGAAGACATCGGCTACATGATCGCATGCATCAACAGTGAAGCGAACGTCACTGCGGAATTAGACATCACGACTTCTTCACCCTTCGACTCTGCTCAGGATTTCGCTGCGGCTCAACCTTCTCCCAGTCTTCCAGAAACTTCTTCAGCCCCACATCCGTCAGCGGATGCAGCGGGAGTTTCTTGAAGACATCGTACGGGATCGTGCAGATGTGCGCGCCCAGGCGCGCGGCGTCGACGATGTGACGGGGGTGCCGCGTGGAGGCAACGAGCACTTCGCAATCGAAGTCATAGTGGTCCCACACCTCCAAAATCTCGGCGATCAATCCCATCCCGTCTTCCGACGCATCATCGAGCCGCCCGATGAAGGGGCTGATGATGTTGGCGCCAGCCTTGGCCGCGAGTATCGCCTGCGAGGCGGAGAAGACGAGCGTCGTGTTGGTCTTGATGCCCTTGGTGCGAAAGTACTTGAGTGCTTTGAGGCCTTCCGTCGTCATCGGCACTTTCACGATGACATGCTTGTGCCACGATGCATATTCCTCACCCTGTTTGATCATGCCTTTGGCATCGGTCGCCGTGACCTGCGCGCTGACGCAGGGAACGTGCTTGCACATCTCGAGGACGGTTGGTTTGAACTCTTTGCCCTCCTTCGCTACCAGTGAGGGATTCGTCGTCACACCGTCGAGAACACCCCACTCGGCAATCTCCGCAACGTGAGTGACATTGGCCGTATCGAGGAATAGCTTCATGGCGTCATCGTACATCTGCCATGCGCCGCTTACCACTCATCGTTGCAGGATTCTTGATCGTCACGGCTTGCACGATGCGTCAAATGACCTTGGGATCTTCGGAATCCTTTTCCTCGACATCGTCGGCTTCTTCGATTTCTTCGGCTCCACACGCGAAAAGTTCACCGCCAGAAACCGTGGGGGAGTCAATAGCGCCCCTCCCCGTCCCCTTCACCTCTCAAGCCCCCTTCGCCAACTGGAATGACCCGTACCAGGAAGCCTGCGAGGAAGCCGCTCTCCTCATGGTCGTGCACCTACTGAATGGTACCGCGCTGAATCCACAGATCGCCGACCGGGAAATCCTCGATCTCGTCGCGTGGGAGACCGAGAACGGGTACCCGCAGGACGTCACCGCGGCGCAAATGGCGGAGATCGCCCGAAGCCGGTTCGGTCTGCGTTCCCGCGTCCGGACGGATGTCTCCGAAGAGTCGATCAAAGAGGAGCTTGCCGAGGGGAATCCGGTGATCATTCCGGCCGCCGGCCGCGACCTCGGGAATCCGTACTTCAGCGGCAAAGGACCGTGGTACCACGCACTCGTCATCATCGGCTTCCGGAGAGGATGGACGGGCCGCAGGTACTTCATCGTGAACGATCCGGGGACGAAGCGCGGCAAGAGCTACGAATACAACGTCGAGACACTCCTGAACGCTATCCACGATTGGACGGGCGTGAAGGAGGAGATACGTAACGGTCCAAAAGTCATGGTAGTCTTAGAGAAATGAAGCGTTGTCATCCTGAGCGGAGCGAAGGACGACAACGCGTGTATGGTTCGCTCCGCTCACCATGACACGCTATTCTCTTATTCAATGACACACCCCGACGCGAAATCTCTCCTCGGCAGAGACCCTCGAGACGTCCCGATGTCCCTCCAGCGGATCGCCGCTGCGTCCTCCACCGGTGATCGACATTGGATCGGACCCAAGGAGGCGAAGAAACTTTTCAAGGAGGAGATAGATGCCTACGCGCTTGCACACCAGATCATGGCGCACCTCTGCATCCAAGCCCCGACCAAGCACAAGTCGGGGCATCCCGGCGGGCCGCTCTCCGCGTTCACATTCACGTACTTTGTTCACAAGAGGAGGAATCCGGAGATCGATCCGGCATTCCGGATGAGCGCGGGGCACTTGAGCTTGCTCGCCTACGGTATGCAGTGGCTCATGCACCGGGAGGGCAAAGATCCGCGTCTCGCGTCGCCGCAGGCGATCATCGATGCGTTCCGAACGCCCTCCGGCCTTCCGGGGCACGTCGAGGCGGGCATCGGCGACATCCCCTTCGGCGCGGGGCCGCTCGGGAAAGGAGTCAGTAATGCCCTCGGCGTCGCGTTTGGATTGAAGTATTTGAATGCGGTAGGCGGCGGCTTCAGTCGCCGTGGGGACGGGAACCCCGGAACCGTCGACGTCCTCCTCGCCGATGGCGACTGCCAAGAAGGACAAGTGATGGAAGCGATCCGTCTCGCATCCCACCTGAAGGTGGACAACCTCATCGTCCACGGCGACTTCAACGATGTCCAATTGAGCGACATGCCGAGCAGGACCGTCGCGGCCGACATGGCGACGATCGTCGCCGCAGCCGGGTGGACGGTGATTGAAGTGCAGAATGGGAATAACCCCGGGCAAGTCGTGGCGGCATTGGATTTGGCGGATTCGCTCATCGGGAAGGGCGCGCCCATCTTCCTGTGCTACTACACGACGATGGGGCATGGCGTCCGGATCATGGAAGAGGGATCCAACACCGGCACCGCGAACTACCACGGCAGCCCGTTGAAAGACGATATTGCGGCGGCGGCGTTGAAAGATCTTCCGCCGCTGGATGAGCTCACAAAAAAATACGAGCGCTTTCGTTCGTTACCGGCCGATTTCAATCGGCGAGTCGATGGATCTCTCACCTTCTCCATCAAAAATCTGAAAGGGTATTCACGGACAATCACCTCCGAGAAAGGCGCCGCTCGCCAAGATTTCGGAGCGGTACATCTCAAGAACTTGATGAAACTCGATTCTCGAATCGTCGTCCTCCACGGCGATCTCGCCAGCTCCGGCGGGTTCGACCGGGTAGCTGCCGATTTCAATCGGCAGGGACAAATACCGCGTGTGATCAACGTTGGCGTCGCCGAAGCGAATATGTACATGATGGCGGCAGGCATGCGGCAAGCAGGCCTCCTTCCCGTGACGTACACGTTCGCCGCCTTCGGGACGAACGAAGCGCGGGCGAATGCGCGCCTCATCGATATCAACTGCGGCCACACGCGCTGCGGCGTCCTGCACGACTGCACCCATGCGGGGCTCAGCGTCGGCGAGGACGGCGAAACGCATCAGGAACGCAATTACTTGAACATTCCGCTTGATCACACGCAGGTGTGGATGCCGGCGGATAGTAACCAAGCAGCGGCTGCCGCGGAGCGCGGAATGGAAATCGTTGCCGATGGAAGCCAGAGCGTGTACGTCTTCTTCCCACGGTCCGGCCACGAGCAACTGAAGACGCCTACGGGCGACGTGATCTACGGGAAAGACTACATCTTCGACGGCAGGATAGATCTGGTCCGCGGCAACGGCGATCTCACGGACGACCTCACCATCATCGCGGCGGGGATTCCTGTACATGATGCGGTCGCTGTTGCGGACAAATTGTCGAAACCGGCTGTAGGGGCGCAGCATGCTGCGCCCCTACACGTCCGCGTGTTAAATGTTTCCTGCATCCGCCCACTGGACGCTACCACGGTCATCGAAGCAGCGCTCGAGACCGCGCACCTGGTCGTCGTGGAGGACCATCACAGCGAAGGGGGACTCGCGAGCCAGGTTGCTGACGTCATCGCCGATTTCCAACTCCCCTGCTCACTTCGCCGCCTCGGCGTGAACCACTACTTCCCCTCGGGCACGGACAAGGATTTGAAGTTCCTCGCCGGCCTGGACGAAGACAGCATTCTCCATGCCGTACTCGATGAACTGACCGTCGAAGTTTGCGGCGGCGAAGACGCGTTCGTCACGACGATCTACGCACTCGCGGAGAATTTCAAAAAAGGTAGCCGACGATTTCAATCGGCGGTTACGTTCATCGACCGACTGATCGGCGACAAGGGCTACATGGAAAGCCTGCGCGACAAATGGAAGAAGCACAGCGTTGCACCTGAGAAGCTCCCGAAGAACGAGGAGCTGCGCAGGAGACTGGAGACATGAGGTACACTACACCCAGATTTTTCAGCATGAGGAAGGGTGGCCGAGTGGTCCTTCGTCAAGCTCAGGACAAGTCTATGGCGCCCCGCACCTTCTGCGAGGTGTTACGATAGGATCGGAGGGATGGCCGAGTGGTCTATGGCGCCTGACTTGAAATCAGGTAACCCCTCACGGGGTTCGTGGGTTCGAATCCCACTCCCTCCGCCAGCCTTCGCTTCTGTGCGCAGAAGCTACGGCCGGCAAGCCACCTTGTTTCACATCTGCGACGAAGGCTGTCGGCCGAGGCTCGTCGCAACGAGCGTAGGCTGACATGATGTTTTGGGCCTAATGGACCCACATGCATAGGCGAAGCTGCTGTGGGGTGACCCACTCCCTTACTATTTCGATGAAACCTCGTCCCGCAATCGAGCGAAACTGAATTTACTCATGTCAATTTTTGTTAGGTTACAGCATTAACCTTACACAAGGGTTTTCTGAAAGAAGGCTCCGATAGACGACTTCTGCTGGGGTTTTCCTGTTCATGCCCATGCCGAGGTGGATCTTGTGGTAGTTGTACCAGACGAGCCACTGCTGGAGGTCGCTGTTCTGTTGCTCCATGCAGTCCGACGGATGCAGATACACATAGAAACAGCGATGTTTGAGTCCATCGTGGAACTTCTCGATCTTCCCGTTGTGTTCGGGATGGTACGGCTCATTGCGGATATGCCTGATGCTGGCGAGCGTACAGGCCACGGAGAATCGTGTACTCCATTCCCGTCCGCAATCCGTTCTAATGGCTCTGATGATGAACGGTGCACGAGCGATGACATGATTGAGGAAAGCAACGGAGGAATCCTGTGAAGGGTCTCGGGGGCACGTACCCGACGCAGCGAGTGGCACTGTGGCCGCAACCCCACACACAACGTGAAGCTCCTCAGACTTGATCACGGAGAGGAGTCTCTCTACCCTGATTCGTCCCATGATCAGACGTTCGCGCTGGTTCATCGTCATCGGCATGGTGAGCCTGGGCGCTCTGCCACGGGCCCACGCTGCGTCCTTCCCCGACGTCCCCAAGAGCCACTTCGCGCATGATGCTATTCTCTATCTTGCTGATCGGAACATCTTCGCGGGCTACGTCGACCCCAAGGGGGGCCCTTCGGGTCGGACGTTCAAGCCGGACAAGAACGTGAATCGCGCGGAAGCGCTGAAAATCATCGCGTCGAACTTTATCCCGAAGAGCGAGACGATCACTCTGCGCAGCACCGACTTCACCGATGTGCCGGATAACGCTTGGTACTTGCCGTCGATCACGTGGGCGCTCCCCAAGCGGATCATCGACGGGCCTCCCTCGATGACCGCGTTCTTTCCGATGAGGAGCGTCACGAAAGCGGAGTTTCTCAAAATGCTCTTTAGCGCTTACGGCATCGATCCCAAGGCATTCAACGACATCGCTCTCCCCCTTTCCTCCGACGTGACGGACGTCAAGGAATGGTACTACCCGTGGATGCGCTACGCGATCGCGACGACAACGACCATCGCGCCCGAATCGGGAACGCTCGCGCCCGCCAGGGAGCTGACGCGCGCCGACGTCGCACTACTCCTCTATCGCTTCATGCTCTACCGGGACGGCCGACGCACGCAGGAACTGCTGACCGAGACGCGGAAGGATGTGGAGCGCGTCATCACCTCTCTCGCGAAAGGCGACGTGCGCGGCGCAGAGTACGCTTCGGCTCGGGCGATCCTGATCGCGCGGGGCGCTCTCCTGACCGAGCCCGAGCAACCCGTCGTGAAAGTCGCCGTGAAGATCGCCGAAGGCTACCGGGCACTCACGCGGGCGTACCGTGCGAGCCTGAATGGAGACCTGGAAGTGGTACGGAAGCTCTCCGCGGACGCCGTGACGCTCGCGGGCCAGGCGCGGACGATCTCGGGTGAGGCGAAAGCCCTCGCCGATCAGCTGGAAAAGTACAGTACGAGTTTCGCTGACCAGACGAGGAAGAAGTGATATACTACAACGATGCGCAATCATTTCCCGGATCCCGCGCGCGAAGCCGGACAGTCGCTCAAGAAGATCGGCCAAGCGATGCGGCAGCAGAGCGGCGCGGGCTGGATCGACAGGGGCATGAACACCATGACCGGCGGACTCGTCGCCGCGGGGAGAGAGGTCATCACCTTCCCTCTCCGCACACTCGTGTTCCCGACGATGCGAACGGTGAATGATCTTGCCCGGAACACGGTCAAAGGGGCAGTAGGCATCACGTGGGACGCGCTGAAGAGGATTCCCTGGATTCCTGTCCCGGCACGCAACCGTCCGACTTCCGAGGAAGCACAGAAGACGCTAGCCTCGAGGCATGATGACTCCACTGCGCTTCCGCGCCCGGGTGGTCTTAGGATCGGGCCGGGGCAAGATGCTCCGCATCCCGACGCTGAACCTGGATCTCCGCGACGTGCCGCGTGATCTGCCCGATGGCGTCTTCGCCTGCCGCGTAGTTCTCCCCTCTCCCTCGCCGACCCTGAGCGGAGCGAAGGGAAGGCGTGGGGGAGGGGTCGGGGGTGGGGGTTTTCCCGCAACGATGCACAACGGCCCGCGCCCGACCTTCAATGATTCTCGCAGCTGTGAGGTCCATCTGATCAACCAGAGACTTCCTTCCCCTCCCGACAACATAGAAGTGGAAGTCGTGGAATGCCTGCGGGGCATCTCAAAATTCCCATCTCCTGAAGCATTGAGCATACAGATGCGTACAGACAGCACACTTGCTACCCGCATTCTCGATTCTAAAAAGGATCTCAGTCAACAATTCTGACCGTCGATGAACCGTCTCTGTTAGAATGATGAACGATGATTCCCCAGCTTCTTCAGCATGTAAAAGGTCTCCTGCCTGATCGGCATCCGGCACGACTGACGTGGCACTGGCTGAAAGCCTTCATGGCCGCGCTGCGGTACGGATTCCCCGCACGGAACCTCACCGTGATCGGCATCACCGGCACCGACGGAAAGACGACGACCGTGTCGATGACCGCGCACATTCTGCATGAAGCCGGAATCGCTATCGGTGCGGTCTCCACGAGTTTTTTCCGGATCAAGGGCACGATCGAAGAGAATCCCACCCACAAGACGTCCATGTCCCCGTTCATATTCCAGAAGTTTCTCCACCGCTGCGTTCGTGAGGGATGCACGCATGTCGTCGCCGAAATTTCGTCGCACGGCCTTGTGCAGCATCGCAACGACTTCCTCTGGCCGACCGTCGCCGCCATCACGAACATCTCGCCCGAACATCTGGATTACCACGGAACGATGGAGCAGTACACACAAGACAAAGCGATCCTCTTCCGAATGCTGCGAAAAGACGGAGCAAGCATCCTGAATGCCAATGACGAGACGTACGATGAGTACCGGAAGATCCCCACACGGTGGCGCATCGCCTGGTCTTCTTCGCACACGTTTGCATCCGCTGTCACGCAACGCGGGGGCAGAGCCCCCGCGCTTGCGGACCCTGAGCGGAACGTGCCCTTCGACTCCTCCTCGATGCGCTCGGAGTCGCTCAGGGCACCCTTCTCCTTCCGACGCGGCCCCAAGGGGCCGCGCTTCAGTCGAAGGGTGAACGATCACGAGTGCGCCTTTTGGTCGACAGAAATTCAAGAAGAGCCACAAGGCCTCCGCGCCACCGTCCACTGCAACGCAGAGGAAGACACGTGGAACCTCCACGTGAACATTCCCGGTCGTTTCAACCTGGAGAACGCCCTCTGCGCGATCAGCTGCGCCCATGCAGTGGGCGTCGCCGTCGATCGGGCCGTGAGCGCCCTGGCGAGTTTCCCTGGCGTTCCCGGCCGCATGGAACGGATTGACGAAGGCCAGTTGTTCTCGGTCTACGTCGACTTCACGGTGACGCCGAAGGCATATGAGAGGACGCTTTCTGCAATCCGTGCAACGCTCGCTCCGGGAAATCGCCTCTTGGTACTCACCGGGAGTTGCGGCAACCGGATGCCCGAGAAGCGCCCGATGATCGGGAAGATCGTGAGCGAGATGGCGGATGTCGTGGTCGTGAGTGAGGATGAGACGGTGACCGAAGATCCGCAGAAAGTACTTGATGAAGTCTGGGTGGGAATTGACCAGAACAAGACCGAGGCGCATCAGATCTTCGATCGGCGGGAAGGGATCGCGTTCCTCTTCAAGAATGCGCGGGAGGGCGATGCAGTAGCTCTGTGCGGGATGGGAGCATGCACCACCATGCAAACGAGAAAGGGATTGCGGCCGTGGGATGAAAGAGAAGTGGCGAGAGAATTGTTGCGGAACATATGAACCGAACGTAACCGAGGAAACCAAAGAAACCTACGGTAGAAAATCCTTGGTTTCGTCGGTTTCGTTGATTGCTTTGGTTTCCGGCATAGAATAGCGACCATGTGTCTGATCGCGGGAATGGACGAGGCGGGAAGGGGCGCCGTCGCCGGTCCCGTGGTGGCCGGGGCATGCGTGATTCCGTGCGAACTCTTCCGAACGAGATATGCATGGCCGCGTTGGTCGCCGTTCAAGAAGAAACCCCGACATGACGTTCTCATCGCCGACAGCAAACTCCTGAGTTCTGATGAACGGGAGATCGCCTTCGCATGGATCTCTGCCACGTGTGCATTCGGCGTGGGAGTCGTGAGTGCATTCGTGATTGATAAACGGGGAATTCTCTCTGCGACGAATCAGGCGATGCTTCTCGCGCTGGAGGATCTGCGTTCAAAGACCCATGTCGATGCGCTCCTCATTGACGGCCGCGACCGGTTCCGGTTCCCGCTGCCGCATCAGTCAGTCATTCGCGGCGACATGCTACATCCCGAGATCGCCGCTGCATCCATCGTCGCAAAGGTGAGGCGGGATAGGATGATGTGCGAAGAAAGCGTGCGATTTCCACTCTACGGATTCCACCGGCACAAGGGATACGGGACGCCGGAGCATCTCGCGATCATTGAGGAACACGGACCCTGCACGCTCCATCGGAAAACATTCCTGCGGGCGACACTGGAGAATCAGGAGCGACTGCTCATCGCGGAAGCATGATTATCAGTACTTCTTCCTCTTTACGCGATTCATGCTGCAAATTACTATGCCAGCCAGGAGCAATGGGATGGTCAGAAGTTGTCCGCGCGTGAAGGAGAGTCCGACGATCTCCGTCCACGGATACTGCTGCTCACGCAGGTACTCGAGGAGGAATCGGCCGACGCCGTAGAGGATGAGGAATGCCGCACTCGTGCACCCGAAGAAGCGAGGCCGCGATGCCGTCCAGCGAAGATGGAAGAACAGGATGAGCGCGATTAGGAGATCCTTCCCGACCGCGTACAGCTGCGTGGGGTGCCGCAGTCCCTCCGCTCCCGGGAACGTCATTCCCCACGGCAGCGTCGTGATCGTTCCGTAGAGTTCCTGATTGACGAAGTTGCCCATCCTCCCGAGCGCAAGCCCGATAGCCACGGGCACGATGGCGATATCCGCAACAGAGAGCAGCGGAAGCTTCAGCTTCCGGCAGAAGAGCCAGAGAACGAGGACGACGCCAATGAGCCCGCCGTGAAACGACATCCCCCCGTTCCACACCGCGATGATCTCCGCAGGATGCGAGAGGAAGTATCGCGGCTCGTAGAAGAAGACGTACCCCAGCCTTCCGCCGAGAATGACGCCGATCACCGACCACGAGAGCAAGGACATCCACCGGTCGCGGTGGAGATCGAGATGGCGGTACTTCTGGAGTTTTGGAAGGAGACAGGCCGCGATCAGGAAACCGGCAAGATAGAGGAGGCCGTACCAGTGAATCTCAAAACCGAAGAGATCGAGGGCGACGGGGCGGGAGGGGAGGAATGTGATCACGAAAATACTGTAACCATATTCATGGACTGCGTCATCTCTCGACAGAAGCATTGTGCTTACAAGCGCCTCGATACGTTCCCGGCTGCGCCGGGAACTACTCGGCGTCGCCGAGTAGGAAATCGCGGAGCGATTTTCGTATCGAGGCATTATGAAAATAAAACCATTGTCATTCCGAGTAGCTTGCAGCGGAGCTGCAAACGTACGAGGAACCACTCTGTCAGGTAGAATGCCGTTATGCTCCTCCTCGGCATCGAAACCTCCTGCGACGAAACTTCCGTTGCCGTTGTACGTAACGGCATAGAAGTTCTTTCGAATGTCATCTCCAGCTCCCGGGAGACCTTCGAAGCATTGGCCGGCGTCATTCCGGAGCAGGCCGCGCGCATGCAAATCGAGTGCATGCTTCCGGTATTTGAAAGAGCCCTGCAGGAAGCCAAAGTGACGATGACCGATATCGACGCCATCGCTGTCACGCGCGGACCCGGCCTCCTCGGTTCACTCCTCGTGGGGACCGTGACCGCCCGCGTACTCGCATCTATTCACAAAAAGCCTCTCATCGGCGTCCATCACACCCTCGGACATTTAAGCTCAACATGGCTGGAAGATTGGCAAATCAATTCCACCGATAATTCTCAATTTTCCTCCCGAGCCTGCCGAGGGATCAATTTTCAATTTCCCATTCTCACTCTTTCTGCTTCGGGAGGCCACACCGACCTCTGGTACCGCACTTCCCACACGCGCGGAAAACTTCTCGGCCGCACTCGCGACGACGCCGCGGGCGAAGCCTTCGACAAAGGTGCCTCGATGCTCTGGCTCCCCTACCCCGGCGGCCCTTCGATCCAGAAAGCAGCGGAAGATGGCGATCCGAAGCAATTTGAATTTCCGCTTCCGCTGCACAATGAAGATACGTTGGATTTCAGCCTTTCGGGACTGAAAACATCGTTGAAATATCTCCTTCGCGATTTGTACAGACGCTCCGGCGGAGCGTCTCTTCCGTTGCCCGATCTGGCCGCCTCTTTCCAACATGCCATCTGCCGTCATCTCGTCGACCGCATCTCGCGCGCCCTGGATCGTCACCCGGACGTGAAGGAGATCCACCTCGTCGGCGGTTGCTCTGCGAACATCCATCTGCGGAAGCTAACGGCGGATTTGCTTGAAACGAATGGAGTGTATCCTGAGCGTCAGCGAAGGATGCGCGTCCCGAAGAGCCTGAATTACTGCACCGACAATGCGGCAATGATCGCGGCTGCCGGGGAGTTCATGCATCAGGAACTCAGAGAAGATGCGTTCATGAAATTTGAGACGCGGGCATCGATGCCGCTGGAAAACATCACTAGCGGCTAATGCCGTGATCATCGTTAAAACGCCGGCAGCAGCGCCCCGAGGAGCAAACCGATGATCGCGAGAATCGCGAAGCCGCGGATGAATGTGGAATACTTCATAGGACTATTGTGATGGAGTGACGGAAATGGCAACGGTCTTCACGTCCTGATTGCCGTAGGAATCCTTCAAAGAGAGAGTGACCGTGTAGTCGCCCGGCTCGTTGAAGACGTAGACGTACGTCGGGTCACTGCTCTGCGCCTGCACCACGTCGGACGCGTCATTGCGACGCACGTCCCAGAGGAGCGAACTGATCTCGCCGGTCGAGCACGACGAATCGAATTCCACGCCTTTCCCGGACTGGACGCGCAGCCGGCTGGCCGTCAGGCATGCACTCAGAGTGGGCTTCCGGACGACGATCGTGCGCTTCGCCGTGAACTCCCTGCCGGAGATCAGGACAATCGAGAGCGTGATCACATATTCGCCCGGCGCTTGGTAGACGTGCTCCACGCGCGCGGCGCCCAGCTGTGGCGTGCGCTTCCCCTGCCCCTCGTCGCCGAACAGCCACTTGAACCCAGCAACGGTCTCGCCGGGGGGGACAAAGCTCTGCGACGCGTCGAATGTCACCGCGAGCGGCGCCGTGCCGCCATCGGGGGTCAGGTGGATCGTCGGTTCGGCCGAGGGGGGCTTCACCTCAATCGCGATCGGCATGCGCATGCTCTTCCCCTCCGCTCCCTGCGCCATCAGGGTGACCGTGTATTTCCCCTCCCTGCGGAAGATGCCCAGGAGGGTACTGCCGTCGGCGCGCACGTCGAGATCGTCGGGGACCTCCCAGCTGAACTGCACGAGCGGCGTCGCGGTCTTGGGACTCAGGCGGATTTCGACCGGCACTTCGCCGACGATCTTGCCATTCTGCACGGCAGGCTGACCCTCGAATTGTAGATTTTTCAGCGAGAGGATTTCGGTCGCGCGAATGATCGTCGTCAGCTCCGCCATCGTGCCATCGGCGCTGCGGGCGCGGACGACGACCGGGTAGATGCCGGGGGCTTCGAAGACGTGAGACTCTCGGAGCACGCTGGCTCCGCGGTCTTCCTTGCCGTCACCGAACGACCACGCCACTTCCTTGAGGGGGACAGCGGTCTCCAAGCGGAAGAGCGCGCCGAACGGCACGGGTCCGACGAGAATCTTCGGCTCGGTGAAGAGCGTGATCGGGAACGGGAGGGGCGGTGGCTCTCGCACGACCACCGTGCGCTTGTAGGTGACCTGCGATTGGTTGCTCAGCTGCAGAATCGCGGTGACGGGGTACTCGCCGACAGCGTAGTACGTGTACGCGGTATCGGGCGTTATCACGGTGACAGGCGGATTGCCGTCGCCGAAGTCCCACTGGACCTGCTTGAGCAACTTGGGATCAGTGAGCAGGCCCGCGACGCTGAACTTGACGGCCTTCTCGACCACAGGCTGGATCGGCGTCACCGAGAAGACCGCGCGCGGAATCGTCACCCGACGGGCGACCCTGCGGAAACCTCCCCCATCCAGGAGCACGCGCACGACGGGCGTGTAGACACCCTGCCGCTCGTAGAGGACGGTCGTCGTCGGCACGACGGTTTCGTCGTTGACCTTGCCATCGCCATCCGTATCCCACTGGTACGTGATTGCCCGATGTCCAAGGTTCCGCAGAATCACGGAGGCGCGCTCGGCACTGAGCGTCACGGCGACGGGGGCAACGAGATCCGCCGCCGAATTGGGTTCTGTGATATCGAGTGGGAGCGACGGTTCTCGCATGATCAGGAGCGGGGTGGCGACGCCGAGGAACACCCCCGGGAGGAGCACGAGGACTGCTTTCATTAGGCTCCTACGGCGCGTGGCAACGGACGCGGGGGACGAGGAGATCCGCTTGAGCACGAAGAGACCGGCGGCGACGAATGCGGCGACCCCGGCGAACGATGAGAGCAGGCCAACGGAGAGGAGCGAGCGTTCGCCCGTGGGACTGGGCAGGGTGAGGAGCAGGAAGGTACACCAGAGAACGAACACCGCGTAGGCGGTGCCCGCAAGGAGCAGGACGCCCTTCTTCATGCGCAGGATGTTCTCGGGAGGGATTACCGGAGACGACAGCGTCGGCGCGGTGACCGCATCGATGGCCGGTGGGATCACGGGTTCAGCCATGGATTGTGGGGCAATACGGCGTCCTGAGCTTGCCGAAGGATCGCCGCAGAGAAGATCGCGGAATCAAGAGGCTTGGATTCCACAGGCACCGTGACAGCGGGAGCACTGTCGTGCTTCCGCAGGTCCATCCGAAGCCCGAGGCGCATCGTCGGAGGGGTGTTGTTCGAGACGATCGTCCATGAGATGCGGTGGACGACGAACGTTTTGGCATCGATCCAGAGTTCTCCCCGCGCATCGTAGGCCTCCAGTGCACGGCGCACCTCCTCAGCGGAGAACGGTTGCCCGCGCTCCTCCGCGAGGCCCTGCATCAAAGCAACGAGACGGTCGGGATCGATCGACACGAGGTAATGGTACGCGTTCCGGCCGCCAATGTCCTCTAGACCGCGATCCGTGAAGACCGTGACCACCGCGCTCTGCGCACGGAGGAACCGGGGATCGGGCGTCAGGGACCGGACAACGGTGCGGTCGCCCCCGTGCGGGAGCGTCCACCACGCACCGAGCAGCGCATCGAGCCCCTGCGGCTCCACCGAGGGCGGCTGGACCAACGCTTCACGGATGAGGAGGTAGGTCTCCTCCCCATCGCGCACAACCTCCGCGGACCACCGGAAGGCTGACCGGTCCTCTCCGCGGTCAAGAATGCCTTGCGCCTGCAGCGAAAACGCCGCCTGCTCGCCGGCGTCCGTCAGGACGCCCCGGAGCACTGCTTTCCCGGAGAGTCGTGACCCGCCCCTCTGTAGAGAAACATCGAGACTGGCGTCGACGTCCGCGGACTGGAGCTGGCTACTCTTCAGCGTCGCGCGACGCAGGACTTCTGCCGGCGGCAAATCCCCCGATCGTCGGCAGCCAGAAAGAACACATGCGCCGACCAGAGTGAGTATGACCAACCTCTTCATGGTGGACAGAGAGTGTACTAGCGCGCCGCCTCCGCCTCAATGTCGCCCGGTTCCTGGATGAGGAGCCGGACCGTCTTCCTCCTGCTGGCACGCACATCTCCGAGCAACTGCACCAGCCGCGCCTCGTTGCGACGGAGCACGAGCGGCGGCTGGAGCTCCACCCGCACACGGTCGCCCTGGAGCGCCGGGATCGTCGGCGAGAGACGCGTGTGCCCGCTCGTTTCGAGGAAGAGGTTCTGCAGATCGGCGTCGCGCGCGGAACCGTCGTTGACGAAGGTGATTGCCGTGAGCTGGCGATCATCCCCCTTCGCTGTCAGACGCAGCCGGGCGATGGTGCGCGCGGACCCATACGTGAGGGTACTCGGAAGCGGGAGCGCATCCGCCGTCACCGTGCCGACGGCGTTGCCCACGGGGATCGTCCGCGTCGCGGCGTCGCCCGCGAGATTGAGGACGACGGGCACGGTCGGATCGGTGACGACGTTGCCCGCCCAGAGCACGCTGAACGCGTGCTCACCCGAGGACGCGGCAGTGCTCTTCACATCACCGAGGATGTCGACCGAGAGCGTTCCGCAGGCAGGAACGGCCACGCCCCGCAGCGTCAGGGTCGCCGTACCCCTCCTCCCACTGGGGACGGCACTGCGGCTGCGGCGGACGCCTTTGAAGAACGCGGAGAGGCCCGCGATGTCCTGGGGACTGCCCAGGCCCTGATGCTGCAGTGTGAGCGATACGACGTGCACGTCCTTGGCGCACGAAGCAGTCATGCGGAGCGTGAGCATCGGCACACGCTGCGCTCCGAGGGGAACCGATCCGCCCGGTCGGGAGAGTTCTTGGACAGTGAGGAGCGGCGTGACATCTGCATCGGCCGCGGATGCGACTGGACCGGGAACGAGGATCAGGAACAGTGCGGCTGCAGCAAATCTCCGGAGAAGCATGGAAGGCATTCTACTCCATTGGAAACAATGGCCAATGATCAATCGCAAAGGAATTGAACACGTGTGCAACTTCTCACTTCCAACAGTATTTGGCGATTGGTGATTGCCTGTCCTGAGCTTGTCGAAGGGGTCATTCTTCTACCATCTCCCACTCGCTCCCCCTCCGCCAGAACTCCCTCCCCCGAAGCCTCCGAAACCCCCTCCCCCTCCCCTCCCCCCGCCCAGTCCACCGCCCCACAGTCCCCCTCTCCCGCGGCGAGAGGTCGGCGGATGCTTGGAGACGATGTAATCGAAGAGGAGCCCCAGAAGAACGAGCATGGGAATCGAGAGCCACCAGCTGAAGAGGATCGCGAGTACGATGCCGAGGACTCCGCCGAGCACGCCGCCCACCCACCACGATTTCGTCCGGCCCAGCCACGAGGCTCCGAAATTCATCAGGACGAAGAACAGGAACAGGAGGAACGGAACAAGGCTGCCGCCTTCCTCCTGCACGTACCGCTCCGCCGTGTACTCTCCGGCGACGTGCTTGCGAAGCGCGTCGATGCCTGCGGACAGTCCATCGAAATACCGCGCCTCCCGGAATTGCGGCGCGATGTCGTGCTCGATGATGCCTTTCGCGACGATGTCCGGCACCGCACCCTCTAGGCCGTAGCCGACCTCCATCCGCATTTCTCTATCGGCGGAAGCGACGAGGAGGAGGATGCCGTTGTTCCTGCCGCTCTTCCCCACCCCCCAGTCGCGGAAGACGGCATTCGCGACATCGTCGATCGCTTCGCCGCGGAGCGTCTCCACGACGAGGATCGCGATTTCGTTGCTCGTCGACCGATTGATCTCCTCCAGCAATCGCTCGATCTCGGCTTCCTGCGCGGGAGCGAGGAGTGGGGTCGTCTGCGTGTAGAAACCGTCGTTCGCGGGGACATCGAAAGCGAGACACAGCGCAGGGAACGTCATGACGACAACGGCGATGATCAGCGATGCGCATCGGTGAAGTCTCATGGGGTACGTTAGAAATTCACCGCGGGAGCGTTCTCCGCGCCTTCCTGCGCACTGAACAGCGTCTCTGGCCCAAAGCCAAAGACGCCGGCGAGCAGGTTACCCGGGAACCGGGCGACGCGCACGTTGTAGCTCTGGACGGCCATGTTGTAGTCGCGCCGCGCAACGGAGATACGATTCTCCGTCCCCTCGAGCTGCGTCATCAGGTCACGGAACGCCTGCGTCGCCTGGAGCTGCGGATACGCCTCCACCGTCACGAGCAGCCGGCTCAAGGCGGAATCGAACCCGCCCGCGGCCGTGATCTTGTCGCCGCGGCTGGCTGCGCCCTGCCACTGCGACCGCGCTTCGGTGATCGCCGTGAAGGTCTCCTGCTCGAATGTCGCCGCGCCCTTGACCGTGCTCACGAGATTCGGGACGAGATCGATGCGCCGCTGGTACTGCGTCTCCACTTGCGCCCATGCCCCCTCCACCGCGGCCTTGGAAGAGATGAGGCCATTGTAGCCGGTCCAGACCCACAGCACAAGAACGGCAAGAACGCCGAGAATGACGTAGAGGACTTTTGAGTTGTTCATACAATTGTAAGGAGGAAAAACAGGCGCAGTATACACGCCACAAAAAGCATTCAGTTACGAGTTTCGGGTTACGGGTTTCGCGATCCCGCAACCCCCTTCGGCTCAGCTCAGAGCAAGCTCCACTCGCAACGTGCAACTGTCGTTACCGCATCATCATGAGTACCCAACAGATGACCAGAACGTTGGCGGCCGCGTGCCCTGAGTTGATCAGGAGGAGTTCGAACGGCCGCTTGTCGAAGAGCTGGCGCATCCAGCCAGGGACGAAATCGAAGCCGAACCAGAGGAGCAACCCCAGCTTCAGAGCGCCGGAGAGGGTCTGGATACCGATCAATCCGACGAGCATGCTGATGAGGAACGCCGTCACGACGCCGGAGAAGAAGCTCACGAGGAACGGGAACATGCCCGGGCCTTTCTGCATGTGATGGATCTTATTCAAGCGCATCCAGGGCTTCGCGAAGAAGAACGACGAGTACCACAGGAATCCGACAGGCATCGTGGCGAGCCCGGCGACGACGATGGGAGTGAGCGGGAGCATACGGAGAGGGAGGAATTGCCGATTACCCTAGACCAAGGCACTGCGGAAGAACAATCCACGATTGCGGAAGAGTGTTGTACGGTGCACGTTTGCCATGTGCGAGCTTCTGGTACCATTTATTGTAGTTTATTATGCATGTATCGGGACCCTTCGCTTTGCTCAGGACAGGCTCCGCTCAGTTGGCTTCCCTGAGCTTCATATCATAGCTCCATCGGGACGTAGCTCAGTTGGCTAGAGCGCGTGGTTCGGGACCACGAGGTCGGAGGTTCAAGTCCTCTCGTCCCGACCATCGTCTGTTTTTTCCCGTTTTGACCACCCTGCGAACGGCTCAGCAAGGCTTACCGAAGCCACTTTGTTGCCTTCGATAATCACGTTCGAGAGAAGGATTTCTGCCATGCGCCGTTTTTGTGAGTCATTCGCCTTTCTCCACCAGCCAGAGGCGTTTTTTGACAGTTCGAGGAACGCATCGAGGTCGTAGTACCGTTGAATGCCGTCCTCATCGAGTTTGGCGATCTTTTCATTGAGACTCTTCACGTCTTCCTGATGACGCGTGAGCACTCGCTCCTGAATCTTGATCTCCTTCTGCGTCGCAGGCTTTGACCCGTATTTCATACGATTGAGCGTCTCTTCCGCTTCCGTCATATCTTTCTTGGCGTTGGCTTTGAGCGTGAGGAGCCGCTTGCCCTCGATGTTCATCTGCTCCTTGTCTCGCTTGTACCGTTCCCATTCCGTGACGACCATGAGTTTGTGCATCTGTGGCGTGATCTTCACTTTCTTGAGCTTCTCTGCGACAGCTTCGTAGATTTCCTCCATGTGGATACTGTGCGAGGGCTTGCAGCGCTGACACGAGAAACGCGGCGATATCTTTCCTGAGCCGCCCTTCGGAGAATTTGCGAACATCGTGGCATTCGTTTTCTGACTGAGGAGGACATGACAGAACACCTTGCCTGCCAGTGGGTAGTCCGTTCTCCTACTCGATGGTTTCCAGCCTCCTGCTGTGTCCGAGAAAAGTTCGGGATTCACCTGTCTGAACTCTTCGAGGGAAACGACTACGGGAAACTCATCACCGAACTCCTCTGGGTAGATTTTCGTGAGGTCAGCTTTGCGCGGCTCTTTTCCTCCTTCCGTCACGTAGAGTCCACAGTGCAGAGGATTCATAATATGCCGTCCAACATACTTGGCGTTGATCTCGACGGGAAGGTATTTACCTTTGCGCATCCTGCGATCTTCGTAGCCCTCCTCGATGAGTAGGTCTGCAATCTCCTCGTAGGTTTTTCCTTCCATTCGCCATAGGTACACCTTACGCCATTGTCCGTGCAAAGATGAGGCTTTGATCTTGAGGTGATCAGGGCTGCCCTTCGCCTTGATCGTCTCGAACGCAGGAGGAATCTGCTTTGTCGCCTTTCCCTGCTGCTCTGCTTGGATGAGGCCGCGCATCACGTTGTCCTGCAAGTGATCCGAATAGCCCTTCGCTCTCGCAAACTCCATGGCGAGGTGTTCCTTGCCCGAAGAATCATTGTGGAAGGAGTACATCACAAACTTCATGTCCGTGAGCGTGCCGTCATCGAGCATCTCGATGATCTCTCCTGCGTCACGCCAGTTGCGTGCGAGACGGTCGGGATGCCATGCGATGAAGCCGTCAGGCCGTAACTTCTGCACTTTCTTGTCCTTCACATCGAGCCGTTCTTCGCCCTTCATCGCTCGTAGAATATTCGTGAAGCGAGGACGGCCATAGGAGCGAGCACTCATGCGCTCCGTGATGACGGCAATGACGTTGAGTTTGTGCTTACGCGCTACGTCCTGACAGAGCGCCACCTGATCGGACACACTCTTGTTACGCTCGTCGCGGTCATCGCTCTCGCGGCAGTAGATGACGTAGTTCTTCGCGTCCTGATCAAGACTCCTGCGCCCGAAACTCAGGCGCACCTCCTCAATGTCCGGCAGTTCGTTAATGAAGGGCATGCACAGCCCATTGTACCCGTTTACGCTGTCGCTACCTCATGCAAAACACGCGTGAAGGCGATAAGTTTCTCTCCAAGCTCAAATGCCTTCTCTGCCTCACCGTAATCCTCGCCTTCGATGAACAGGTGCCCGTCTTTGATCTCGTACTCATAGGGGCACTTCGAATACCGATGCGGAACGCCAAACACCTTTTTCGCCGTGCGGACGCTTCGGGCGATGTCCCTCTTCGTGTTACGCCGCTTCTGTGGGGCTTTGGAATCCACGCACAACGCGCCCGCGCCTCCGTTGGAGGTCAGGCTTTCGGAAAGAATTGAAACCAGTGATTAACGCGCAGTATTGCACCTCGACTTTTCCGCGTCAAATAGCTGTAATCTTCGACTCAGTATGATCAAGAACGATCACTTTGCACTACTTTGCACTTCTTACGCCCTGTGCTCGTTCCTCCACAGGAGATCGAAGTACGTGGGATTCATGCGTGCCATCATGTCCATGAAGAAGTCGCCGATCTCCAATGTGCGCCTCATGGCTCTGTCAAACACCTTCGGGTTCTGAGACTTCAGACCTTTGCTTTCTGCATCCACGATCTCCATGATTCGATCTACCAGAGGGTAAATCTCATCGAGCGGGCTTGCCTCTCCCATCGTTCGTATGTTGTGTGCTCGCATCTCTCGCATACATCTCTGTCTCTGAGCCTTGGTCGGTATCTCGTTGGAATCAGGAATGCGCATACACACATTTTACCAGAGGTTATTCCGGTGGATGGCATACCACGCATGTTTCGCACCTTTTCTCTGCCTCTTCCTCCTTCGCCCAATGCGCCCG
>CAZLYW010000012.1:0-23449 GCA_964563915.1 uncultured Candidatus Peribacteria bacterium
GGGGGACGATGCATTTGCAGAACAGGAGTGCAAGGCCGGCAAATGTCTCCAGAACGGCGTGGATGATTTCTGCGTTCAGCTTCCGCGCGGCGAGCGGGGCGAGGAAGGGGAAGAGCCATTTGTCGAGGGACATGCCGAAGCCGACGCGGATGGTGTTTACCCCCACCCCCCGGCCCCCTCCCCCACCGTTCGCTCCGCTCACGGAGGGAGAAGGGGAGAGAGAATCCTTTCGCGGAAGATCATGGCGCAACTTCGCAGTGACGATTGTGATGTCGAAGCGATCGGCAAGTCGCAGCGCGACTTCTTCCACGCACGCTTCCGCTCCGCTCCGGAACGGACTCAGGAATGCCGAGAAGATGACAATGCGCTTCTTCAATACGTTCTCGAAGAGTTTCCGATACATCTCTCCGACGACGGTCCAACTAAATTTCTCGTCAATTCTCTTCCGTGCGGCGCCACCCATCATCTTCCGCTTCGCCGGATCCTCGATGAGTCTGCGCAGGTGACTTCGGAGCGCCTCGCGGTCGCCCACAGGGAAAAGGAATCCCGAGACACCGTTCTGAATGAGGTATGCATTGCCGCCGACGTCCGTCGCGACGCATGCGCAGGAACTTGCCATCGCTTCCATCAGCGAATTGCTCAGTCCTTCGCTGTAGCTGGGGAGGACGAAAATGTCCGTTGTGCCGAGAATCTCCGGAATGTCCTTCCGCAGTCCCGTGAACGTCACCCGGTCGTGGTATTCCTTCACGAGAGGATGGTCTGCCTTACACCAGCCGACCACTTGAATGATGAGATCGGAGAATTGATTCTTCAGAGGAACCGCTGCGGCCAAGAAATCGTCGACGCCTTTGACAGATTCCAGTCTTCCAACATACGTGATGACGGGGCTGGCGCTGGGGCTGGGGCTGGGACGATATGGGGTTGGATCAATTCCGGTGGGAATCACTTGTGACTTCTCCCAGACGCCGAGCATCTTCAAGAGCCGTTCTGGTTGCGGATGGAAGAAGACGATGCGTTCGGCGCAGCGCATGATCAGCCAACCGAGCGTCCAGGCGTAGAGTCGGGAGACAAGGCGGAAAGGGAGCGTACGCCCCCACCAGGTCATGCCCACCAGGGCGTCCGTGAGGAGCGTAACACGGTGGCCTCTCATGCGGAGGGGGATTACGGTGAGCGAACTCCAGAAGAGAATTTTATTGCAGACGATGATGTCTGGCTGTTCCTCCTTAATGATTCTGCGGACGAACCCCGTGAACCCGATGGCGATGCCGTAATTCCACGGATCGGGGAGGAAGAGGTCTCTCTTTCGATTGATCGTCAGTGTCGCGGAAATCACTTCCTTCCGTTCGGATGGCCCCGGCATATCTTCCGACATGCATGCCACGACGACGCGGTATCCCAGACGCTGCCAGAGATCAGCAAGCTTCACAGAACTCACCATCCAGCGATGCGGTTCTTTCCAGTACGGGGAGATGAGGAGGATTGTTCGCACGAGAAGGAGGAAAAGGAGACAAAGGAGGCAAGAGAGTCAAAAGAGGCGTCAGGATAGCAGGTCTCTTTTGCCTCCTTTTACTCTTTTTTCTCCTTTGCCTCATTTCCCAGGCTCGCATCTCTGAGCGCCATCTCCCGTACGATCTTCGTCTGCCGACGTTCCAACTCCTCCAACCGGATGACCATGTAGAACACCATGAAGAAGAGGATGCCGAGCGCAGTGAAGATGACAGCGTTCTCGCGGCTCGCGATGCCCGTCACCGTCGAGAGGTAGGTCAGGAAGGATGGGAAGATCGCGACAGCGCCGACGGCTCCCCAGAAGAGTGTCCAGAAGCACGCCTCCCACACAGTCTTCTTCTGCCGCATGACGAGATTCCATGCGTAGAAGATCGCGGTAAGCGCTATTATGGGGGCGACGATTTGGTAGGGGGTGAGGGTCATCGGACTTTTAGTATATTAGTGTATTAGTGATTAGTGTATGAAAACAGAATAGTGGCTCCCAAGGCCCTAATCACTAATACACTAATCACTAATAACTCATTAGCGCAGGAACGACCGCAACAAGATTTTCAGCGCCGTCTTCACCCCACTTCCAAACGACTGCCCCTTCGCGAGCGTGTACTCGGAGTAGAGAACCTTCGTCGGCACGTGCACGACTTGCCATTGATGCTGCACGGCTTCGCGGACGATCTCGGTGCAGAATTCAAAGCCGCTCATGCGGAGGTCGACCTGCCGCAAGGCCCTCGGGCCGAAGACTTTGTAGCCGCACTGGCTGTCCTGCACCCACGTTCCGGTCGCGAGCAATGTCACGAGATTACCGACGGCGTTGAAGAGACGGCGGATCTTCGGGATGCGGTTTCCCTTTCCGTCAGGTCGGAGGCCGAACCGGTTACCGAAGACAATATCCGCTCTGCCGTGCTGTACCGGCTCGAGTAGACGCGGGATGTCCGTCGGGTCGTGCTGCTCGTCGGCGTCGAGAGTGACGACCGCAGTCGCGCCCATCCGCCGTGCCGCCTCGATCCCCGTCATCGTCGCGGCGCCAGCCCCGCTGTTCTGCGCGTGACGGATCACCCGCGCACCCGCAGAGGCCGCGGCCC
Source organism: uncultured Candidatus Peribacteria bacterium (assembly GCA_964563915.1). Lineage (GTDB taxonomy): Bacteria > Patescibacteriota > Gracilibacteria > Peribacterales > Peribacteraceae > JABFSS01. Next base: position 2,586 of record CAZLYW010000012.1, read on the forward strand.
CGCTCGTCCCGTCCGTTGACCCGTCATCGACGACGATCACGCTGTCCACGTGGGCGCGCGCTGCCCCGACGACGTGGCCGACACGCTTGACTTCGTTGTAGGCGGGGATGACGGCGATCAACATTATGGAATCAGAATATAGGCAATCCCCGCCTTCTCGTCGCTCACGACGATCTGCAGTCCAGATTGGGGGTCGTTAGCGAAGTTGACGAATGCCTCCACCTTCTTGTGCAGCGATCCCTGTGCGTTATTCTCGATCGTCGCGGTGTTCGTATCGAAGACGATGCTGTTGATGCCGAGGGCTTTGAGGCGTTTCACTGTCAGCGCGGGATCCCGTTCTTGGTACAGGCAGTTGAACACGTCGAGCTGGTGGTCATTGATGGCAATGACTTCGAGATTCCTCGGGATGAAGTACGAGATGAACGTGCCAATGCGGTAGAGGTACGGTCGATCGGGTATGGAGACGTGTCGCTCGCTGACGATCGCGCTGATCCCGCCGTAGTAGGGGATGGTGATCTCGCGCATGGCGACCGCCGAGATTTTCCCCATGGAGTACTCGAAGATGCTGCGTTGCTGCTCGAATTGCCAGAAGCGCATGCCGAAAGCGATGACGAGTGAGAAGGCGATGAGCGTGCCTGCGACAATGCGGTTCGGCCGGTCGGGTGCATGAACCACCAAAGCTTCCAAACCGATAACGAAGCCGAGGAGCATGCCCACGCCGTACCAGGGGATGCCGTTGGCCAGGAACACCCACTCGAGAAGCATCATGAACGTCCCGAGTGCGAGCCACCGCAGCCACCTAGCCTCCTTCTTCCAGAAGTACGGGAGGAGCAGCAGCAGTGGGAAGAGGAGGAGAACGGGGACGGTCGTGACGTAGTAGCCCGTGGAATTCATGTTCATCACCGTCCTCCACGGGAGAGTGAGGTAGTGCGCCCATCCGTGGTCGAAGCCCCAGTAGCGGTCCAGCTCTTCCTTCGTTCCCGTCGCCGTGCAGGCCGGCGCCGAACGGTCCACCGCGAGTTCCGCCGGCAGGTTGACAATGTCGACTCCCGGAGAGAGCGTGTTGGGGGCAGAGAGATCGAAGACCGGAATCACCCTCCCCCTCTCGATATTATTGTGCTCAATCCAAGGTGCGACGGCGATGAACAGGCCGATGCCGAATGCCAGACAGAGCCGTAGGGGCGCAGTATGCTGCGCCCATCCATCCCGCAGGGATCCCGTTCTCCCGCGCAGCAGCAGCACCGCTATCAGGGTGATGCCGAGAACAACACAGATCATCGTGAACCAGAACGAGATATCGTTGGCCGGAGCGACACCGGTGATGCGGAGCATGATGTCGCCGATGGAGAACGCCCGTTGTTTTGCAAATGCCGCGAAGGCAAGCAGGAGGCCGCCGGCGAAAGCCGCGGGATGCACGACCATGCCGAGGAGCATTGCCCCCAGCGGGAACACGACCATGATCGCTGTGACCTTGGTGGCGAAGGCAAAACCAACGAACAGACCAGACAGCAACAGTAGGGGCGCAACACTTGTGGTGAGCTCCGCCGAACCATGTTGCGCCCGCTCCGATTCCGTACTGGCGGAATCCGGCGGCACCAGCGCCAGGAGCAGCATCAGCGTCGCCAGCGCGCCGAAGAAGAAGATCGCGTTGTCGATCTTCATGTCGGCGAAGGAGAAGTGCCCGACGAGCGGGAGAGCGTAGTAGAGGAGCGCGCTCAGGAGTCCCGTTTTCTTCCCCAAGAACGTCCTCGCGAGAGCGAAGACAGCGAACACCGCCAAGAGTCCCGCCGACCAGTTCACCATCATCGAGGCCGTCGATCCGAACGGCGCGTCGTACCCGAAGAGCAGGAAGCCGAGCGATGTGAGGTACGTCCAGTCGAACGGCGACATCGAGGCAATGAAGTGCCCGTAGCTCACGAGCAGACGCGGGCGATTCAGGTAACTGCCCAGGTCATCCCACCCGATGGGGAATGGCCGCACCACTTCGAGGAAGTTCAATGCGAGGGTACTCAACAGCAGCCATCCCAGGAGGAGTGAAAGATCCCACCACCGGTATTCTCGTTCCCATGTGTGATGGAGGAAACGGTCCATCCAGTACTGTGCGTGCCGTACACCCGCGAGGGGAATGAGCGCCGCGAGCATCCATCCCGCAGTTGCGACGTAGAATCCCGTGACAGCGAAGATCCACAGCAGCACGATGGTCGCGCAGGCCCCGAGTCCTACACTGGTCAGTCCTTCGAGCATCAACGAGGACCCTTCGTCGGCGCCCGTGTGCCTCCTCAGGACAAGTCCCCTGAAGAACCAGTGCAAGATCATCCGTCCCAGAATCAGGAACTCGAAGAGGAGCATGAGCACGAAGACCATCTGCGTCATTACGCGCGTCACGAACGCCGACTGGATGCAGCGCATCCGCAGCTCGTACAACTGGGCGCCGACCTGCGACGTCCCGTGAGGTTCCAGGCATCCGCGGTCCAGCAGCGCCCGGTAGTCGTTCTGCAGCGCGGCGAGCGCGGTTTCCCCCACGTTGTACGTGTCCGTCGTCGGTTCCGGGTAAAAGCGCACCGGCGCGCCGTTCACCAATCCAAAGTTGAGAACAGTCGAGATCAGCCACGTGCTTGCGACGAAGAGCAGGACGATCTTCCACGGCGACCACGTCACACGGATGATCGATTTTCCGCTCGAGAATGCCTGCCAGACCGCGTATGCGCCGACGCAGAGGAGCGAAATGATCGCGTACCAGAGGAACGGCGCCGCGCGCCCGAACGTATGGAGTACTGCCGGTATCAGTGTTGCCAGCCCCCGGCAGAGGTACGCCTTCGCGTCGCAGGACGCCGCAACCGCCTCGACCGATGGTCCCGACATCAGCGCTGCGCCGTGGTACGGGACGCCGAGGTAGTAGAGGAGCGTGTAGGAGCCCCAGACGAGGAGCAATACGAAAAGAGAGATGCTGAGAATCTGGATGGTTCGCGGCTTCATCAGGCGGCAGTGTAGCGTTTCTGGAGCATTCGAACACGCTCGTTTCTTCGTTACTTCGTATGCGTTTGATGAAGTTACGAAATTACGGAAGCCACAGTGTTCTATACTGGCTTTCCCATGCTCGATCCTCTTGCTGTTCGCTTGCAGTTTCTCATCCTTTCGCAGCCGATTGACGGCCATCCTCTTGTCTATCTCGACTCTGCCGCGACGGCACAGAAGCCGCAGGCGGTTCTGGACCGGATGGAGAAGTTCTATCGAGAGGAGAATGCCAACGTCCATCGAGGGATGCACGTGCTCGCCGAGCGCGCGACGGTCGCCTACGAGAATGCGCGCGTGACAGTTCAACAGTTCATCCATGCGCAACGTGCAGAGGAGATTATCTTTACGAAGAGCTGCACGGAGGCGATCAACCTCGTCGCGAAATCCTGGGGACGGGCGCACCTGCGCGAAGAGGACGTGATCGTCCTGAGTCTCTTCGAGCATCACAGCAACGTCGTCCCCTGGTTGCAGTTGAAAGAAGAGCTCGGCGTCGAGGTCAAATGGATCGATTGTGACGCTCACGGCCATCTCCGCATGGAGATGCTGGAGGAGTTCCTGCGGGAGGGGAACGTGAAGATTGTGAGCGTCACCGCGCAGAGCAACGTCCTCGGGGTCCGACCACCGCTCGCGGAGATCATCGCGAAAGCCCATGCACATGGCGCGCTCGTCTTCATCGATGCTGCACAGTTCGTCAGTCATCATCCGACGGACGTCCAAGCGCTCAATTGTGACTTCCTCGCCTTCTCCGGACACAAGCTCTACGGCCCGACGGGGATCGGTGTCCTCTACGGCAAGCGTGAGCATCTGGAGTCCATGCCGCCCTTCCTCGGTGGCGGACTGATGATTCGGGAAGTCCATCAAGACCGCTTCACTCCCGCGGATCTTCCGCAGAAGTTCGAAGCGGGGACTCCTCCGATCGCCGAGGCCGTGGGACTCGCGGCGGCGATCGAGTGGCTCGGGCAGTATTCATGGGAAGACATTGAGGCGCATGAACAATCTCTTCTGGCATCAGCTTCCGATGCGTTCACGTCTATTCCGGGACTGAAGTTGCTTGGTCCAGCGGCAGTTGCGGGTTACGAGTTGCGCGTTGCGCGATCACGAAACCCGAAACCAGAAACCCGAAACCTTCCGAGTGGGTGTATGAGTTTTGTGATCGACGGTACTCATCCCCACGATGTGACGGAGATTCTCGGAAGAGAGGGGATCTGCCTCCGCGCCGGTCATCACTGTGCGCAGCCGCTCCATCGGCGGCTCGGGGTGGCAGCGTCGACGCGACTGAGTGTGGGGATCTACAATACGCGTGAAGACATCACTGCCTGCGCTTCTGCTTTGATTACGTCTGCGACTCGTCTGACGGGGGCTCGGTGAGATCGATGCTCTCCGCGAGCACGCCAGCGGCTTCGATCAGGAGTGTTTCGCAATCCTCCAGAACCTGCGCCACTTCCAGAACGCGGCTTTCCAGTGGAGCGTGCAAGCGTTCCTCGTCGGTGCGGAAGATCAACGCAAGGGACTGTGTGAAGTACTCCCGCACGTTCCTGACTTCCACTATAGCACTCGCGGCCTCCTGTGCCGTTTCGAGCGTCGTGAGCGAGAGCGCGTCCCGCGCTTCCATGATCAACTCGAGGACCGCGATAAGTCGCACATGGTCCAGCTGTTCCTCCTCATCCGGCAGAATCTCCTCGATCAACCTGTAGAGACGAACGACGTCACGCACCGCCCTGTCGAACGGGCGGTCATCGAGCGCGTGAGCACGGCTCACGTGACGCTCCAACTGCTGTTCGCTGCGACGCAATTCCCGGAAGCACGCGCCCGGCAACGCACGCATGCGGTCGTACAGCCCCTGCAGATACTCCTGCTGCAACTCCCGGAGCAGCGGCTTATCCCCCATATCGCGTACGAGCGATTCCTCCTCTGCACGGACGTTCGCCGTCTCCCGTATTGCGACAGCGAGTTTCCCATTCGCCAGAGCATCCGTGGCCTTCAGCAGTGCGAGCTCGATCGCTTCGAGTACGATGGCGATCTCGTTGAGTTCTGCGGTCCGCTCGTTACAGAGTGCCGCCTGCGCGCGCGTCGCCGCGTTCCTGCCGAAGATCTTCGCTGCCTCCTCTCCAATGCGGATGCAGTGGAGGAATTCCTCCATCGTCTCCACGTCCAGTGCACCCTCGAGCATATGGTTGATGGATGCAACGGCATTCTCCCGGACAATGCGAACGGCATCGCGCAGGGCACCGGGATTCGGAGAGCGCTCCGGGTTGTCAGTACATGCCGTTAACTCCGGGAATGCCGCGCGCTCGATCACCGGCACATACGGCTCGAGGAACTGCCATGCAAAGAGAGCGCTCTCCGGCGACTCAGGATTGGAGGACATGTATGCCTCTACGGTGACTTTTCGCAGGATCACATCGATGAAGTACTCCCGGTACGGGAAACCCCTCTCGTGCAATTCCTCGTCGGTACAGTTGTGTAGAGCCCACAAGCCTTCATCTGCCATGAGTGCCTGGATGTGCGGATTGAATTTCGAACCGTCCAGGAGACCGTAGATCCGGTCGACGGCCTTCAGCGAATCGGAGAGCACGATGCTCTTCAGGTCGTCCTTCGTTGGGGAGTTGTGTGCATCAGGCTCCGGCAACTCGCCCAGTGGAACGTCTTCGGGGGAGGGAGGTCCTGCCATGAGTGTGTTACTGTAAAACAATTATAACTGTTACACAATGCCTCTCTCCTCTACGATACAGGCCCGTCTATGGACCTCTACGCCGAGAACATCCTCGACCATTACCGGCATCCACGGACCAAGAAATCACTGGATGCGCCATCTGTGACGCACGAGGAGGTGAATGTCAGCTGCGGTGATGCGTTGACGATTCACCTGACGATCGCCGCTGGCCGCATTTCAGAGATCGGCTGGGAGGGGAGCGGGTGCGCGATCAGCCAGGCCGCGATGTCGATGCTGAGCGAAGAGCTCGCGGGAACATTGTTGGACGATGTCGCATCTCTCCAGAAAGAACATGTCTACGATTTGCTCGGTGTCCCTATCGGTCCACGGCGGGTCAAATGTGCGTTGCTCTGTTTGCATACACTGAAAAATGCGGTGCGGAAATTGAAGAGAGAGGAGGCAAGGGGATGGGGGGAGATGGTGGGTCGCAGCTCATGAATTCTGGAAACGTGAGTGCATAGTATGTCACGTAAAGGACGTAAAGCTCGCTTCGACACGTAGAGACGTGCCTCCGCTCGCCACGTCCCACGTGACACGTAAAATCGCTGACGCGATTTTACGTGGAGCCGCCCACCCATTCGACTCGCTGCGCTCGCTCAGGGTGGGTCGGAGAGAATAAATTCTGGTGACCGGGTTGAAGTTGTAGAATTCTGGAGCCGCCCACGGGAATTGAACCCGTGACCCCATCCTTACCATGGATGTGCTCTACCTCTGAGCTAGGGCGGCACGTGTAACGAGGAAAGTGAAACGGAGGCAACACGCTAGCAGCCGCCGCTTTCTGTGGACAGCTTACCTCTTCCTCGCTGCGACGTAATACCCGGAACACAGGATGCTACGTTCCTCCCTCCTGTGCCCGATATCCCCGAACTCCCGGCTCAGAAGCCAACGGAACAGAAGTGTGCACTTCGCCTTCAGGAACCAGAGAAGCTTGAGCGGACGGAAACCCAACGTATCGGCTTGGAAGCCGATGCGTTGGTACAGCACGGCGAGCGTCTCAATGGTTCCCGCTTCCTCGTGCAATTCCACGATTGCGAAATCGCGGAGCAGATGCCGCAGCCCATACTTCGTGTAGCGGTAGTAGTCGCTGGGTGTATCGTGCAACGGGTAGATGAAGCGCGTCGTGAGCAGCAGGAGTCCTCCCGGTGCAAGAATTCTGCGTAGTTCCTTCAACGCCTGCTCGGGTGTGTGCAGATGTTCCAGGACTTCGGTGCAGAGGACGACGGAGAACGAATTCTCCGCGATCATCGGCAGAGAGTGCACGTCTGCGACGATATCGACTTGCACACCCTCGCGAGGCGCGATCTCCAGCGTCGTCCGGTTCGGAAAATATTTTCCGTAAGGCGCCGTGCCGCAACCGATGTCGAGCGTCTTCTCGCTCGTCGCGTAGCGCCGCAAGAACGCCTCGATCCGCGGGCGCGTGATCTTGCGAGTGAGGCCAATCGCATCGAGGAGAGTCATGCGAGCAGGAAGAGAGCTGTGAGCATCGAGAATCCCCACAGCATCCATTCCATGATCGTCGTGACCCACAGCGAGAGGGACGGGATGCCGAGCAGAACTTCTCCGACGAAGAGCGCCAGCAGGACGTACATCCCGATTCGCATGAACTCCTCGTAGCGGTCGGTGTACTTGAGCGGCACGAACGCCTGTAGCACTTTCGATCCATCGAGCGGAGCAATGGGTAAGAGATTGAACGCCATCAGGCCGAGGTTGATGAAGAGCGACGCGCCGAGGAGCTGTACGATGAATGCGCGCCACACCGATCCCGTTTCAGTGATCCGGAGCAAGTTCCACGGAGAGAAACCGGCTCGTTGTCCCAGGAACATCAGGATCATGAAGGAGACGAATGCGAGGAGAAGGTTACTCGCCGGGCCCGCGATGGCGGTCAGGCAGATGTCACGCTTCGGGTGCCGAAAGTAGAGTGGATTGATCGGAACGGGCTTCGCCCATCCAAACCCGACCGTCAAGAAAAAGAGGGCGCCAACAAGGTCTAGGTGCGCGAGGGGATTCATACTCAGTCGTCCGGCGTCGCCGGGGGTCGGATCCCCGAGGCGTGTTGCTGTGATCGCATGCGCCCACTCGTGAATGGACACGGCGATCAGAATGGCGATGATGGAGATGGGACTGAGAAACTGCATTGACCGCAGCATACACTGTCGCTACCCTGGCGCCTCCGCCAGGACACATGCCGCGCATCTGCATTAAGACAGGCAAGAAGACCTCGTTCGGCAACACCAGGAGCCACTCCCTGCGGCACACGCGCCGCCAGTGGAAGCCGAACATCCAAACGAAGCGCGTCTTTGACCCCGCGACGGGGACGTACAGGAAGATGAAAGTCTCCACGAGCTACCTGAGGACGTTGGCGAAGAGGTTGAGGGAAGGGAAAATGGTGTGAAGAAACATGGTTGAATGCTCATCGGTTCACCATTTCACCATGCAACTTTGCATGCACAAGAAAAAAGCGGACCCAGCCCGCCTTCTTCATTTCCAATTCACCCTTTTTTATTAAATGCCGCGAGCAGCGCCCACACTCCAACAACGAGGTGCAGGACGTTATCCGCCGGATTCTCGAGGTTCGTCACCCCGTAGAAGTTCGGCGCGGGATTGCCGCTGACCATGAAGCCGAGGACGCCGAAGATGAGTGCGACGAGGCCGACGAGGACGACGACCCACTTCTTGAGGTCGCCGATCGCGAGTGGCGCGAGAACAAGGGCGACGACGCCCAGGACGAGGTGCGCCCAGTTTTCCGCCGCATCGAAGTTCAGGAAATCGCCCGCGAGATCGGGCTTCAAAAAGCCGACGACGGCGAGCAGGACGAGCACGACGCCACCGATCTGGAGAAATTGTTTCGGGTTCACGGGGAATGAGGGGGAAGGAATAAAGGATTAAGGGGAAGATTACGCTGTCTGTAGCGTGGAAAGAGTGGATTCTGTTGACGAAGGGGTTCAGCTGGTTTTATTCAGTATTTCAGATGCAATGGGGGAAATGGCGAAGAATGCTTGACATGTCAAGCAAGAATGACATAGCATTCCGCAGCTAATGAACGCGCTCTACCTCACTGCGGCCGAGAAAGCGTTGTTTCTCAAACTTCCCGCGGAGTTGCGGGAAGGGTGGGATATCATGGATCAGGCGGGGGACGCGTTCGAAACCGACAAGCAGCTCCTGGTGCGCGCGAATATGATGGAGCTGGATACATTCCCGCAGCTTAAGGCGCTGAGAGATGCTCTACGTGCCGGCAAGAAGGTCGACCCCGCAAGCATCAAGAACATCCCCGAGGCGGCACTGGGCGAAGTGCTCTTCGCGCTCGGCGCACGCGGCATTTCGGTCCTCATCCTCCACATCCTCGGCGGAGCAACAACGGACAAGAACATCGAGTCGATCGCTGGTTTCTCGTACGCTCGCAGAGACATTCTCGAAGTCAATGCTGCCGTTCCCGCCTGACCTATGCCCACCCAGAACGCCGAACCACGGCTCATCCTCTTCCCCGCGAGAAATCGCGAAGAACTGGCCGACCATGTGCGTCGGGAGTACGGCGATCCCATATCGGGTGTTCTCGAGAGGACGGGGACGAAGAGGCTCTCGGTGACTGAGCAGAACAATGCCGTCTCGCAGCTCAAGGATGCCGGTCTCAATGGGAATGCGAGCGCGCTGCTCGATGCGTACCGTTTGCACCTCGCGGAGTTGAGCAAGAAGGAGATCGTGCAGGATCGCTGGTACAACAAGCTCGGTCGCGGCGTGAAGAAGGGTGCAACTGTTGTGAAGGATATCGCCCTCGCGCCGTTCAGAGCCATTGGATGGGCGTTCAAGAATCACCCGTTCCTCACGACTGGAGCCATTGCCGGTCTGCTCGGATACCTCGCGTATGCCTACGGCATTCCACTCGCACAGTTTGCCGGTGAAGGAGGAGCCGAGCGCATGGAGGGTATAGCAGAAACGATGCGACGCGCAGTCAGGGTGACCCCAGCGGGTCGCACTCCCGGCGCGGGAGAAGTCCCTGTTTTCCCCTCGCCGTACCCGGAGATCCGTCCGCCGACAGTACAGCTCCCTGAACGATAGAAATCATGGTGAATCCGAACTCCATTCCTGGATCTCCCGATCCGGATAGGCGAATCATTGACGAACAAGCCGATGACATCGGCAACAGAGCCACGCGCCGCGTCGGCGTGGTACCTGCGCTGATCGCGGGAGGTGCAACGCTCATCGGTGCGGCACTCGCGGCCACGAATACGCCGGACATCGTGAAGCGATGGGTGTTTCCCGTGGCCGGAAAAAAGGAGCGCCCGACCACGGCCAGAGATCGTCTGAAATCGTCTCGCGCAGACGCGGAGAACATCATCGATGAGATTCTTGCCCGTGAACCAAAGATCACGAAGCGTACGGTCAACGAGGCTGAACTCACAGTACGCATCGGTGCTATTCTCGTCGACAAAAACGTTTCCCGGGATGAGGTGTGGGACATGATCATCGCGTGGCAGGACACCGAACTCCTCGCCATCGCCCGCCGGTACAAGGCGCTCGACAACGTCGAGACGGCGTCCGATCCGAACGTACTGGAGAAACGCCTCCCGCTCATGCATCAGGCGGTCGGGCAGATCTCGCCGCAGCTCAAAAAGCACGTCATCACCGAAGGCAAATGGACATCGTGGACAGAGTACCTCAATAAGAAAGAGGCCGATCCAAAAGTGTTGCAGCAAGCGTGCACGGACATACGCACATTCATGGTCGAGAATCGCCTCCACTTTTCCGCGGATGCCGCTGTCGCGCTTGCGGAGGGTGCCAGATGGAAGATCAATGCCCAGGGTCGGCAACGCCTCGTCGCGTTCGAGCGGCAGTTGCTGCGGGAGTTCGTCGCAAATCGCCATGAGCTTGTCGGAGAAGCGCGGACATTCCGCGCAACACTCGCGTCAGTCGACAAGCTGGCTGCGCTGCATACGCGTTTCGGTGCTCAGATGAGCAAGAACGGTCTCCTACCCGGTGGAGATGTCGTGCAGAAGAAAGCGATCGATCAACGCGTGGCGCGGATTCACGCTGCCGGCGATGCGCTGGCACGCGTCATTACGGTCCTTGAGCTGCGCAACCAATCCATCGATAACCCTGCCCAGTGGAAAGGGGACTGCGACCGGGCGCTCACCCAGTATTTCGGGGAGGGCAAGGTTCCTGCGGAGGTCGCACCTGCACTCCGTCTCGCTCGTCTGGAAGCAACGGACAGTCTGCGTGCAGAGCTCAATAACGATCATCCGGACTGTGCCAAAGCAGAAATCATCCTCCAGAATCTGGGGCGCGGACTACTCCCGAACGCCGATCCGGCACCGGCGGTGAAGCAAGCCAGGGACTTCGTGGAGAAGACGAAGGATGCAGACGATCCCGCTGTGCGCCACGCTCGCACGCTCATCGAGGGACTCCTCGGTAGAGGGCTGACCGCAGAAGGCGTGCGGGAGGCGTATGCGAACATGGGGAAGCATCGCGCGATGCCCGTCGGCGAAGCGGTCGTCGACCGACTTGTCGAGTGGGCGGGTAAACACAAGACGTCCTTTCGCGACGCGGACTTCAAGAACCCAGCTGTTCTTGATCGTTACGAGAAGAGTGGGCAGGAATGGGCGAGATCGATCACCGTCGCAATGCATGAAATCCTCCGTTGGCACCATGAGCAATTCGGCTGGCAAGTTGGCAGGTCCGCCTTCACAACCGATGTTGATACGCAGAATCTCTCCGACACCGCCTTCGTCCTCGATAGCCGAGCTGTTGGTCTACAGCAGGATCAGCGCAAGTACGCAAAGGAGAATGCCGACGAGATCTGCGCGCTGCTCGGGGAACTCTCAGACTTCCAGAAGGTGAAGAACATCGATATCCGCCGCGACAGAGCGTCGAAGATTGTCCAGCTCATGCGCAAACTCATCCATGTCATCGACATCATTCGCGGCATGGAAGGGCAGACGACGCCGCAGACAGCCGCTCTTCAGGAAATTCTCAAAGAGTACAACGATGCACCGCTGCGTGCGCTCCTCAGCGCATATGAAACAGAAATCGAGTTTCTCAAGAGTAGCGAGAGTGACACCGGCAAGGCAGCAGCCGACAGGGAAGCATCGAAGAATGACCCCGCGATAGAGACGCACCTGGAAGCATTCCGCAAGGCGCCGATCACCGTGCAGTCGCTGCAAGCCATGCTCGAGAGAGGTGATATGCCTGCAGCGCAGCGCACAGCACTTCGCATTGCACTCGAAGAGCAGCGCTCGAACGCACTGCGCCCGTTCCTGACGGAACAACTCGCACACGTGCTTGCGATTGTTGGATATGATAACGAGCGGCGACGTATCACTGGTGACATGGTGCGCTCGCGAGACAGCTGGTGGAACACGATCCTCTTCATCCTCGGCGTCATCATGACGGTGAAGGGCGGGCAGGGACTCCTGAACGTCCGTCGGGATCGGAAGAACGCCCGCAAGCTCGCCCGAGCGGTCGCGAAGGAACTCCTGGCGCAGCAGCAGAATTCGGATCTGATATGCGCGACGATCGAAAAGAGTGTTGGAGAACTGGAGAAGAGGAAGGCACTGAAGGGTGTTCCGGTTGTGCACGATCCGCAGGAAGAGCTCGGCGGGCGATTCGATGCTCTCTCGAAAGCCCTCATGGGCAAAGACGACGAGGAGACGGATCTGACCACAATGACCTCAGGCAAGACAGCTCGTTGCCTACAAAAGGCCGTCAAAATCGATGAGCTCCTCTGGTCGGCGCAGGCGTGCGTCTCTCTGACAAACATATCTCCGACCATTTCGGCACAAGTCCAGATGCGCTCCCTGGAGCGCACGGCAACTGCGATACATCAGAAGCTCGGCAAGGCCATTGACCTGATCGATACGAGTGCCGCAATGGCGCCTGCGATACGACCCGTGCTCGGGCAGCTCTGCGGAAAACTGGGAGACATCTGCAGCCACTTACGCCAACTGGAGAAGGATCTCCCGCCCACTGACCCCACTCTCGCGACGATCTCCAACATCGATGCGGCTTCGCACGGGGAGCTTGCGCTTGTGGCCCAGTCGCTGGGAGAGCCCTTCCATGTTGCACTCGATGAGCTCAGGGCAAACCTCAAAAAGCACCAGCAGCCCAACACACCTCCTGTCCCGCTTCCACCGTCCAATCCTCCTCCGGCTCCTCCTTCCGTTTCGTGAGTGCTATGCTCTGCGTCCACGGAGAGGTCGCATAGTGGCCTAGTGCGCGCGCTTGGAAAGCGCGTATGGTCGAAAGACCATCGAGGGTTCGAATCCCTCCCTCTCCGCCATTGTCCGGATTGGGCGCTTTTGATGCTGTAGTTCCGCATCCAGAATTTCATGACAGTGCTTGCACTTCTTTGCGTCTGCCTTGATGTCTTCGGCGCAGAAGGGACATCGTTTCATGTCGGTATTCATAGAGCTGTATAGCAACTAGGTGTCTTATAGCACCTTATTAGGCATGCGCCAAGGCGATAGCGTGAAAGATCAGTTCCCCACGCTATGACAGAACAATTTCCAGAGATCATGGGCATGGGCGATGTCGTCCGCTATTTGCGTGTGTCGCGCCAGTACATTGATCGTCTTGTTGCGGCTGGAAAACTACGTTGCAAAGAGACATCCACAGGCAAAGTGTTCCTTCGGAGCGATGTGGTCGCTTTCCAAGAGGAGCGACGACGCAGGCAAAATCTCCCGAAGAAAAGATTTCGAAGATCGGCAGGTTGAAACTAATCCTCCAGGTTCTTCAAGAAGCCTTCAAGTTGGCGAGAGCGTACCGGGTGCTGCAACTTCCTGACTGCCTTGGCCTCAATTTGCCTGACCCTTTCTCTCGTCACTTTGAAAATCTGACCGACCTCTTCCAAGTTATAGACATAACCATCAGTCAGGCCGCACCGTAATTTGATGATTTCTCTTTCACGATAGGTGAGCGTAAGGAGTACCTGCTCAATTCGCTCTTTTAACAGAGTGGTTTGCACTTCAAGAATCTGATGCCCCTCTGCATCATCGCCGGGATAGGAGATGGTGTCTTTCAAATACTGCCATTCATGCTGCTCAATTTCTGCCAGTTCCTCGGGGTCATCCTCTTTGTACGCAGGACGTGGAGTATGTGTATCACGGATATAGCTTTCGAGGCTGATTGCCGACCTCCAATTTCGTTCGAGCCAGTAAAGCGACCTGTTCACGGTGTGACGCGCCAAACCGGTTTGCTCTGCAATCCACTTATCCATGTGCCGTTCTTCCTGTTGGGCCGATTCATCTTTCAGGTACTGATCCCGTGACTCTTTCACCTTCCGCATTTGTTTTCGTGCTTCTATTGGCATACGCACAAGGGTTTTATCACGGATCAATTCCTTCATGACACCGTGTAGTGCAGGGTAGGTATAGGTAGTGAACTGCCCCGTGCTCGGGTCATGGGAGCGAGCGGCGCGAACAAGAAACTCATTCCCTTCTTGGATGAGATCATGAAAATCGACTCCCTGATCCGTGTACTTTCTCGCAACGGAGACGACCATTCCAAGATGCGCATTGATGAGTTCATGAGCGGTCCGGGCATAGCCATTGACCGTTGCTTCGACTGCTTCTGCTCCTTTGCCGCTCACTTCTCCCACGCTCAACCCCATTTGCGACATGCCGTGCCTCAACACCTGTTCTTCTAATAGCCGGAGGATGTCTGCTGCATTCTGAATGGCTTGCGCCTGACTTTTGACCTGCGTACCCCAATCCTCTGCGCGAATCATGTCATACGCCTCTTTTGCAACAGTAACGTCCTCTGCGAGTTTTGAGAGCATCCTTTTTCTAGACAGTGCCTCCATGCCGCCACCAGAGCTTTCCTCCGAAAGGCGAGGCAAGGTGCGGGCAATGTCGGGGATGCGGCCAAGAAGGGAAAGCAGTTGCCGAGATTTTCCTTCGATGGTCTCCAATTTCTTTCCCTTTTCGGTCAGTTCCGCCTTTGCATCGGTTCTATTGCCGCTCCTCGTCTCATGATCCCATTGCAGGATGTAGGTGGGGCTGACTGGAAAGGATTGAGCAAGCACGGACATTTGTTGCGCGACTTCGGCGAACTCCTGCTGCGACTCTTCATCGGATGAACCTCCTGCCGCAATCGCGATCAGTTGGGTGAGGCGATCTTCCATTTGGGAAATCATCGTCAAGAATTCCTCTCTTTTATCCTCATCATCCATCGGCACCATTTCCATGAGGAGGTTGTAGCCCGAATGATTTCTGTCTCGAAGCCCCCGAAGTGTGTGCGCAGTTTGCAGCAATACGAGCGGGCTTTGCTGCGCAACTTCGACGAGTTCCATTCTGCCCTGATGCGCACCTCTCTCTAAATTTTTTCGCTCATTTCTGCTCAAAATCCCATTCCTCTGCACATGGTCGACATATGCGTCACGCGGGTATCTTCCATCGTACAATGGATGGTCTGACTTTGAGATTCTCATGATGGTGGCAGTATAGCCAAGAAGTGGTAAAATGCAATCAATTCATATTCTTGCAAGTTCCGGCAAAATGCGGATAATAGGGTCTAGAATGAAGATAGAGCATGAATCTCGGACAGGCATAACAGAATCTGTACCTTCTCGTGAAGGGCAGCCGAATATAGACACGCTGGTGCGCACGATACGTGAAGGCATTGAAGAAAAACTGTCTGTCGAAGATGAGCAAGGTGAAGGAGAAGAATTGCTTCCTGCGGAAGTACGGCGGTTTGAACTCAACCGACAACTTCTCAAATCCATGGAAGAACAACTCCCATTTCTTCAAGAAGAGAATCGAACCGTCCGCATCAATCAGTTGAGAGGACTTCTGCGTCTTGCCGAGTTTCTTTCGGACGGCGGCAATCAGTGGAACACGGGATACATGAGACAGCCCACAGGAGCGGGCAAGACAGTTCTCTACGGGATCACCACACGATTGCTGAATACGAAGACCGCCATTTTCGTGCCGAAGACAATTCTCCTCACGCAGACTGTCGATGAACTGGTTGAGAGAGTTGGCATTTCACGCGAAGACATCGGAATCATCGGCGGGAAGCACTTCGACGTGGGAAAGGGGAAGAGAGTGTTGGTCGGTACGTATCAGACTCACCTCCGACGCATGGGATCTGACGACGATTACACCAGAGAAATGTCGGAGTGTTCCGTCATCATTTGCGATGAAGCGCATCGATCACTCGGTCACCAGAGTGCGAAGAGTCTGTCGCGTCTTGGCTTGCAGAGTCCGGCTATTTCAATGGTGCCGCAGTTTCAGCAAGAGGGTGCGGATTCTCGCCTCATACTCGCCTTTACCGCGACGACGGAACTTCAAAATAAATCCGTCTCCGAATACTACCATCAGTTGATTTCGGAAGAGCATTACGACGAGTTGGTTGATGCCGGGATTCTCGTTCCATTCAAAATCGAGAAGGCAGAAAAATCTATCATCTATGAGGATGAAATCCGAAGCATCCGAGAAGAAGATGAAGTTGCGATTCTTACGCGCGAAGGCGTATACGAGAAACTCATTCGTGCCTGGATCAAAGCTCGCGACGAAGGCACGGAACCCCGATATACCGCCGTCTTCTGTGCAAATCACAAGGAGTGCAGGAAATACCAAGAGCTTGCGAGCAGATACGGATTGAAATGTCAGATTGTCACTGGCTATGAGAAGCAGAGCGATGTTGCTGTGGTTGCGAAAGCAGAGGAGGCACTCCTTCGAGGTCAAATAGATAAAATCATCACCGTCGAACTGCTGACGGAAGGATGGGATTTTCCTCCTCTCAATACGGCGGTTATGGCGCGTGCAACACAGAGTCCGGCGCGGATCATTCAACCAGCCGGCAGAACGGCAAGAGCATTCGACAGCACTACCGACAAGAGGTATGCGGGTCGCCTGCACAAGCCCTATACCAAGACGCACGCTCTCATCATCGAAGCTGACTGGTCGCTACGTTCCCGTGCCGTTGCTACGGCAGACTTTGACGCTCTTCCTGTCGAAGAGAGGAGGAAATTGCTGCGCAGAGCGGCGGATGAAATTACAGGAGGAAGCCCGCCAGTTGACCTTGCAGAAGCCCTCGCTACCTTCGGTGAAGAAGCTGAGAAATTCGTCTCTCGTACCGATGGACAGAAAGTGAAGCATCGACGGAAGATAGACATGCCGGATGGTCGAGCGGAGGTATACGGCGAAGTGGTCATCACACTTCCCGCCTATGCTCGAATACCTGAAAAAGACATTTCACATGCTCAACTTCTCAAACTCGTGGGTGAGGCGACAGTACGAGGACGAATCCGCAGTGTTCAGAATCTACGCAGCCGAGGGAATAGATCGCTGCTCCTCTATCGTGAGGAAGACTTGGATCGGATTGTGAATGAGTGGAAAGCTGCTAAGAAGCAGCAGGAAGAAGCTGAAGAGCAGCGAAAGGAATTGGAGCGAGGAGAAGTGAATATCCTTGATCCAGTGACCGATGAAGTGACACTCAAAGACGAAGATCAAGATCGCACCGCTATTGGTATTCGGGGAATACTACGACTTCCTGCCATGCAAGGAAAACATGCGGCGGAGCTAGAACTTCGTCTCTGGCTTTCCAGCAACCATGTTCTACCAGTGAAGCATAGAGTGTTGAGGTCACACCCTGATCCCGCCTACAAGGGTCGACTCTGGCGAGCGATGGCCTACTGGAAAGACGTAGTGCTAGATAAAATCGCTGCTTTCCCGGCAGACAGTTACATGCTCGATGCTGTCACGGACGAGGCCACCATTCCCGAAGTACAGAGCCGTACTGCAATAGGTATGCGAGGCATCCTTCAATTGTCGGGCGTACAGGAGAAAAAGTCGCAGGAGCAGGATGTCCGTCGATGGCTGGCCGCCGAGCATGTCACCCCGATTACGGGGTACAGAATTCTTCGCAACAATCCAAGCGTCATTCCTCCGATTGAGAAAGCGAGAACATACTGGAAAGACCTCATACTTTCTAAATTGCCCACGCTGCCGGAAGCGGCCGCGGCTGGAATGATGGGGAGAGTGATCGAGGATCGGGACGGCTCATTTATTTTTGAGGAGTATGAGAAGAAGCGTGAAGGAATACACCGTGCAAGCAGCACAAGTGTCTTCTGTAAAAGATGGGACATTGACCCCGAACTTCTTCAAACTGTTGCGAGAGGTCTTGGCATTGATCCCATACCGACCAGCACTCTCGCTCAATATGAAGGGATGCCCGCATTGTCCGAGCCTATTTTCTGGAATGATGAACTGCACCCTCTACTCTCGATGGTTGCACGCAATGATCAGACCATTGATCTGCCGTCGGTTGGAAAGGAGCAACACGTCAATGTCAGGCTGGCAGTCACACTGGATGGATTTGCAGCAGCCACCGGAACGGAAATCAAAGAAGTGAAAGCCAGGGTGGAAGAACGGAAGTTACTGCCTATCTGCATATCGCATTGCGTCCCATTTGAGTCTGCGAAGATCACGCGCAAGCCGCTTCGGGAGCGCATTGAGGTGGCACAGACATTCATCCCCGAACTCAATCAAAACTGGAACTTGCTGTGTTCTGGCGATGATGAAGAGACATTCATCCTTGTGCATGTTGGTTCTGCCGAAGAGATGGAAAATGTGTATTGGGCGGATGAATTGGAAGGACTGTGATGCTCATACTGTCCGGTACAGTCATTGACTATCCTTTGCGTTGCAATGATCCTTGCAGATCGCTTATATGCTTGTATGCAAACAAGCGAGCTTGAAGAGTTACTCGAAGGCCAGACAGAAACCCAATCCCTCGAATTCAAAGGATCATGTGCGTGGGAGGCGCGCACGTTCGCAAAAGACATTCTGGCGATGGCGAACGTGAGGGACGGCGGGTGGATCGTGGTCGGCGTGGAGGATGGAACGTACAAGCGACAGGGGTTGAGCGAGGTGCAGATACGCACGTTCGATCAGGAGACAATGCAGGATCAGATGGCGGAGTACGCTGATCCATTCGTGAGCATTCAGGTTTTCACGCCGGATGACAAGGAAGGCAGACACTACGTGGTAATCAAAGTGCGTCCTTTCGATGACGTGCCGGTGATCTGCAAGAAGGATGGCCTCGATCTGCAACAAGGGGCGGTCTACTACCGTGGCAAGAGCCGACGTCCCGAAAGCGCGCGTATCCGCAATTCATACGACGTGCGAGATCTGATCGAACTCGCCACAGTTAGGATGATGCGGAGAAAGACGGAGATCGGATTCACCGTGATCCCCAGCGACAAGCAGAAGCTCGATTCCGAACTCCAAGGTCTATGAAGCCTGATTTAATCAGCAAAATCAAAGGCCACGGCTACTGGCGGATCAATTTCCAGCCCCTTGTCATGAAGGATCAGCTGACATTGGAGCAATGCAGCGAGATCGTGCGCAAGAACGCTGTGAAGTTGCGTGGGTGGGATTTTCCGCATTTCCCGCAGCGACAGAATGAAGAAACCGGAATGGAGCCGTGCGGTTCCTACTATCAGGGCTGGATCGATTGGTGGGCGCACAAGGAATTCTGGCGCATGTACAAGGGTGGCCAATTTCTCTGCTATGTTGCGCTACTCGAAGACTGGTACGGAGAAGATGGTTGGTTCGCTAAAATGGCAGAGAAAGTGAAGCCGGATACTGTTGTGAACGTGATCGGAAGCGTGGAGTACGAGGTATTGGAATTCTTCGAATTCCTGTCGCGGCTCTGCGAGAACGGACTGTATAAGGAAGGCGTCAATATCTCCATCTCCCTACACAACATACGAGGACGCACGCTCTTCATTGATGATTCCAACCGCGTTCCGCTCTTCCATGATCGCAGGACAGGCGCAGATGAGTACGTCTTCACCAGTCAGTTGACTCCCGACGCGATCATCAAAGATGTCAAAGGACTCTCGAAAAAAGTCATCCTCGAAGTCTTCGATATCTTTGGATGGCATAATCCTCCGATGGAGACAGTAGACCGGGACATCGATCAATTCCTATCAGGACGGCGATAATCGCTCCCGGCAACGGTCAAAACGGGTATTTTCAAAGTATTTCTCCGACGTGAGATAATGGTTTCGGATTGCCTCGACGATGTGCTGCCAAAGATACAGTGAGTGACATTGGGGGTAGGTCTGTTTTCAAGAAAGAAGCGGCTTCAGAAAGCGATCTAATTGCTGCATTACAAGTTCTGGATACCGCACCAACTCCAGCCAGTTTGCCGTCCTGAAATCGTCCACCAGTGCCCGCCAGTTCCGAGATTTCGCCCGCGCGGCAATGTACTGGAAGCCATTGTGGTGCTCTGGGACTAGCTTTCCGTCCTTCAGGGGGATATCCTCGCCCCTGCGCATCCGCTGCAGGCGCTCAAGCTCGTGCATCGCCTTGTAGATGCGGTTTTCGATGGTGGTCTGATAGCGCAGATAAACGGTGACAAGGTACGTCACATCCTCCTGTTTCATCGTGGGACGATAACTCTGCTCATCGTAGTCGATGAGGCCCAGGCGGTCGGAAATGGGTGGCTCGATCCTCGTCCGCATGAACTCCCACTCGGCTTTCCGCGCCCGTGCCAGCATCAGGCAGTAATCGGCAATCCGTTCCACGAGCAGGCACTCCATGAAGCCCTCGGGCTCGTAGGTGGCGAGGAGCTGTTTCTTATAATCATCCACGAGTTTGCCCTCATACTTCGTCTTGAGCTCGCCAAGGATACCGTGCTTGCGAGCATTGAATCGCGAAGCTGCCTTGCCTGCGGCAGTCTTCACACCAGCGTGCTTGGCGTTCTCTCGATTTGCCGCGAGCTGCTTTTCAGAAATGGTTGATTCCATGTCGATAGTATACCGCTAAAAGCGTGACCGGCAGCAGAGCAATCAGCAGGAATTTGAGATCAGGTTTTGGAGATCACAAGGCGATTTTATCAGGGAACAAAATCGAGAGCTGCGTCATGATCGCGCCCCAGTTGAAGATGGGGTTCGTCCACTGTGCTGAAATATCGTGTTGCGCTAGCCAGAGAAGCTTCAGAAGCGATTCCTCATGCGGAAATACCTGGCTCGTCTTTGTGACCTTGCGGAACTGCCGGTTGAGATTCTCGATGGCGTTGTTGGTGTAGATGATATGCCGCAACTGCTCGGGGTACTGGAAAAATGTCGAAAGGTCGCCCCATTTTATATGAGCGCAGCGAAAAACCCCGCAGCTTGCTGCGGGGATGCAGAGCT
>CAZLYW010000013.1:0-23002 GCA_964563915.1 uncultured Candidatus Peribacteria bacterium
CGCTGGTTCCGTGCACCCTCATGTACAAATCGTAGGTCGAAGACGTGCGGGATTTTCGCAGGTCTTCGACCTACGATTTGTACATGAGGGTGCACGGAACCAGCGCGCGTCTTCGACGCGCGTGAGATGGCTCGTGCAACGATTGGCAGACCCGCGCGAGAATGCGCATCTCATCGAGTGCTCGACATCTGAATAGCAGGAGTTTTCGACGCGCATGAGATGGGACGGATTTTGAGAGGATGATGGCGTTGTTCCACAGGGTCACAGAACGTCCGTTTTCCTCATCAGATAAACAAAAATCGAACATTTCAAAAATCAATTTTTCACGGAGCTACTATTCAGCAGGTTCGCCGGCAACGAGGCTGTTCGCATGACACAGCGGCATTCCATTCAGAGCAACCGAACCATGTTGATCACCACGATCACGCATGGACGCAATCCCTATTTCCAGAATGACGTATATGCGAGGGAGGCCGTCGTTCATCGCACCGCTGTGGCAGAAACGTTTTGATGCGAGACTCGCAGGAAATGTTTTTGGCGCTCTGGAATACATTCATATGAATCCGGTCCGTGCGGGCCTCTGCAATTCTCCGGAACGTTATCCGTGGTCGTCGGCATCGGGGAAATGGGACGTGACTGGATGGAGCGCGTGATGAACGCCATCACCGCCATTCAATCGCACATCAGAAGACGTGCGCTGATTCACAACCCGATCGCCCGCATATTCCATCCCGGCTGGAGCTTCACCAGATTCACGACCTTCAGGCTGACCATGAAGTTGCACGTGACGGGATCGAGCGGGAAGCGGTAGACCGCGGCGAGGAGCGTGCCGTCGTTCTTGAACACGGAGCCCGGACAGCTCCCCGTGGAACCTATCGGCTGGCCGAGCAGCGGGAGCGCCCGTTGCCAGTACTCGACGTAGGAGCGGCTGAGGACCGGGTCGATCGGCGCGGCGGCCGCGAGCCGCACTTGCGGATGGACGAGCATCTCGACGAGCGTGAGGCTGGTCTTCCAGATGGTGTTCTCCGATGATCGGGCAATCGGCGCGACGATGCGCGAGACGATCTCATCGGTGATGATGGGCAGCAGCGCCGTCGTGACGGGGAAGAACTGAATGCCGCGGATGGCCGCGTCGGAGGCATCGAAGAACGTCGCGTAGTCCGCCTTGCCGCTCCAGAGGATCGAGAGCATCGGGTACGGGAAGTCCGTGGGGATGGCGCCGCTCGCTTGCTCGGCATGCAGCCAGTAGACCCGCGCGGCCTGGGACTCCTGCGCATAGAGCCAGACACCGAGATTCTCGAGGTTCTTGTTGCCGGCCGTGTGCCCGAAGAGCGCGAGCGCATACCAGGCGTGCATCGCTTCGGAGGCGGATTCCTGATTGGTGGCATCGCCGAAGCCGGTCAGACCATTGGCCCAGCTATGGCCGCCGTAGGGATCGAAATAGCGGAGGTACGGGAACGAGGGGTCCTTACGGTTGGGGGAGGCGGTATCGCGCGCGAGGAGCCGGAAGCAGTCGCCGTACTGCTGGAGAAAGGAGGGATCGAACCGCGCGACGATGGCCGCCGCATGGAGCAGGTAGCCGGCGTGGAAGTGGTGGTCGTTGTAGTGCTCGCTGCCGAACGCCGGCGGGAGCGTGATGATGCCGCCTCCGCGCGGATCGAAGGCGAACGTGAGCGGGCTCTCGGGAGCTGCGGAGCAGGACTGTGCGAGGCTGTAGCGCGCCTGCGCGACGGCGCGGTCGCGGAGCTCCGTCTCGTCCAGAGTATCGGCGAGTTCCGCGAGCGCGGCGGTACGGAAGAGGAGCTTCACAACGGCGTAGACGTCACCCGTCGGTGCCTGGTTCCCCTCGATATCACTGCGGAGCAACGCGCGGAGAGACTCGTCACTGCGGAGCGCTGCGACCGGCGGCAACGATGGGAGGATCGAGGGGCGCGGCAGCGTCGTCCGGAAGCCCTTTCCCTTGAAGAGGCGGACCGGACCCCGGATGGTGTTAAACGACCCGATGAGCTTCCCCGGATTGCCATCGATGAAAGGTGTGGGACCGTTATCTGTCGCCGCGTACGAGAGCGTCGAATACTGGTGCGGGAGGATACCCATGATGGTCGACACCCCGAAGCGGAACGTGGTCGAGACCTGCGATGCGGTGACGGCATACGTCGCCTGGGTGCCCGTGTACGGTCGCATCGCTGCGCCGAGGTACTGCGCCGGGTCGCTCCCGGGAGCAACAGCGGCAACAGTGAGGAGCGACCGGCCGGTCTCGAAGCGGACAGAGACCGAATTCCCGCGAGCAGCGAAAGCGTTGCCGATCGGCGCGACGAGAAGGTACGTGATGCTGGGAGCCTGGATCAGGAGCGCCGATCCGCATTCTCCCTGGCAGTCGACGGGCGTCGCGCGGCTCTGGTCGGGGAGCGCGATCGATAATGAAGAACCGAACGGCCGGAGGAAGACGAAGGGACTCCCCTGGATGAACGTCGCGTCGAACTGCACGCCCGCGGCGTCGCGGATGCGGTAGCTGACGTCCCAATCTCCGGCGACGATCGGTGTGGCGCCGACCGCCGCAGTGTTGCTAGAGATCCGCAGTGGATCGCGGTCATCCCCGAGGATTGCCTTCTCCTGAACGCGACGCAGAGGCACCGAGAGCGTGAGCCCCCCGGCGGAGAACACTCCTTTGATCGGCAGCGCGAACACCGGTGCGGGCCAGGGATCGAGCATGCCGCTGCTCCACCAGGCGCTGGTGCGCACGGGACGCGCAATCCCGGCGGGGACGTTCTGCACTCCCATTCCCGGCGGCAGAGAGGCGAGGACGGTCTTGTCGGCAACCGCGGGGACCGCCGGTGTGCGGCTGATATCGGGCTGGAGCCGATCGATCTTCGGAGCTCTGAACGTACGGAGTGGAGCGGCCGGTCGCGAAGGAGGAAGGATCGTTGAGGCCGAAGACGTCGCGACGGCGACACTCACCACTCCCACAAGCAGGAGGAGAAGCCCGATGCTGATCGATCGGGAGGACATCAATTCCCGGCGTTCGAACGCGGAAAGAGCCACGTGTACAGGGCGATGACCGGATTGTCGTCGGGCGCGCGCTCTTCCTGCAGCCATGCCCTGACCGGAAGCCCGAGCGGCAGCGCTTCGATGCCGTCGGGATACTGCAGCAGCTGGAGCTCGACACTGAGGATCTGGCCCTTGGCGTCGTAGAAGGGATCGACGCTCGCGACCATCGCCTCGAGCGGCTTGCCGCCGTTCAGGAAGTCCGCCTCCACGGACCCCTTCATGCCCGGGCGGACCCGGATCACGTCGTTCGCGCCGACCGAGAGTTGCGCGCGGGCGCGCAGAGTTCCAGGCGAGTTATCGACGATCGTCGCGATCGACTGGTCTGCCTGGACGAAGAGGCCCGATGTTGCCTGGATCCTGGTGATGACGCCCGGCTGCACCGCGCGGATGGGGAGCTCCTCGCGCCGCCACTGGAGCGTCACGGGATCCGTAACGATGCGGGTCATGATGAAGAGAGTCTGGTCTTCCTCCACACGCTGGTTCTCCCGGACCAGAACGGACTGCACCGTCCCCTGGATGGGTGAGCGGATCTCCAGCGTTTCGCCGGCGATCTTCGCGTCGACCGCAGTGAAGACGCGCGGCGCGATGAAGGTGCGCGCGAGGACCCACCCCTGGATCGCGATGAACGCGATCAGGACGGCTCCGATGCTGAGGACGGACGAGGCTTTCATAGGCATCAGGCAGCGGCAGCGCGACCGTACGTCGGCTGGACGGCGGGCGCCGGTTCGCTGCGTCCTGGCATCGCGCGACGACAGAGGGAGAAGAGGGAGGCACAGTTCAGGAGGAGCCACAGGCATGTGATGAATGCCATGGACGCTCTCCGCTCCGTCGTCAGGAGCACCGGAATCGCCGACAGGGACAGGAGGAGGAGGAGCAGGTGGACCATCACCGGCTTGATGTAATCGATGTTGCTCGGGAGAACGCCCGAAGCCTTCCACTGGAAGCGGATTCCCGTGAGCACCGTCAAGCAAGCACCGATGTGCGCCGGGAAAGCGCCGATGGCGACGACGTACGTCCTCCACCGAGGCCAGCGGCCGAGCAGGTGGGCTGTGGAGAGGTACATCATGACGAAATAGGGAACGAAGTGCTTCGCCCAATTGGTCGCACCATACGGGACATCCATCGCGCGCCAGCCGAAGTACACGTAGAGCAGTGGGAGGACGTAGAACATCGCCACCGAGAAGCCGCTCAGGAAGAACAGGGCGGTGTGCAGGTACTGGAGCTTCTGGTCGAGCGTGAGAGGGCGGATGAAGAGAGGGTTCTTCCGGAAGAGGATCTCGAACCCACCGCTCGCCCATCGGAATTGCTGCCGGAGGAACGCCTCGACGCTCTCGGGCGCCTGCCCGTGCGCGAGAACGAGGGGAAGGTAGACCGATCGCCATCCCACCTCGTGGAGTAGGATGGATGTCCAGATGTCTTCACTGCGGGACTTGTCGTATATCCCGCCGACCTCTAGGACCGCCGCAGTCCGGAAGAGGACGTTCGTCCCGACGCAGAATGCTGCATTGAACCGGTTCTTTGCCGGCTGGATATGGTTGTAGAAGATCTCCTGTGATTCGGCGATGCCTCCACTCACGAAGGAATCGTTGTTCACCATGTACTGGGGCGTCTGGACGAAGGCGACGTCCTTGTCCACGAGCAGCCACGGCAGCGTCTCGATCAGGAACTCCGGCTTCGCCACGTGGTCGCTATCGAAGATCGCGAAGAAGTCGCACTCGACGTGCTGCAGCGCATGGTTGATGTTGCCGGCCTTCCATCCTGCGCGGTCGGGCCTGTTCAGGTACCGGATGCCCAGACGGCCAGCGAGCGCTTTGGTCCCATCAGATGTTTCATCGTCGAGAACGTACGTCTGATGCGGAAAGGCAATGTCCCGCGCGGCAACGAGCGTCTCGGTGATGACCTCGAGCGGCTCGCCCGATACGGGAACGAAGACGGCGACGGTTCCGGCAAGTGTTGGACTACGCTGTATCGCTCTCTTCGCCACGAGAATCTCCGGGCGGGGTTTGTCATCCGGACCGACGATGATGGTGATCCACGCACCGAGAAGCTGGATGGCGGCGATGCATTCGGCGAGGAGGAGGAGGACGAAGGTGACGGGATTGTCGATCGCCGCGGGCTGCAGGAGCAACGACAGATACCACAGGAGGCACAGAATCGCCGTCGCGAGGATGACCGGAGTGATCGCCTGTCGTGGGGAGGAGTGCTCCATACGGAGGGGACGCGGAAGGGCGGGGGATCGTACCACGACAACCGCAAAAGAGCGACAAAAAGCCAAAAAAATGGGGTTTCGTCATACATCGCTACAATGCGGGGGTATGCAGGGGATATTCATCGTCTTCGACGGCCCCGATGCGGCGGGAACCTCGACCCACGCTCAGCTTCTCGCAGAGCGTCTGGAAGCCGCAGGCTGCCCGGTTCTCCTCACTGCGGAACCCACGGATGGCCCGCTGGGAAAAGAGATTCGGGACGCATTGAAGAGCGGGAAGGCCGACCCGATGGCGCTCCAGTTGCTCTTCACCCGTGATCGCGCCTGGCACGTTCGGCACGTGATCGAGCCGGCACTCGCGGAGGGGAAGTGTGTCGTCTGTGATCGCTTTACGCCCTCGACGATCGTCTATGCGGAAGCACAGGGACTCGATTCCACAGAGCTGAACAATCTGAACAGCAATTTCCCTCAACCCGACTGCACGATCTTCACGCTCCCCCCCCTGGAGGTCGCGCTCCAGAGACTCGCGGTGCGCGCATCGTCGGAGATCTTCGAGCGAGAGGACTTCCAACGGAAGATCCACGCGGGATACGCGAATATGGCGGCCGCAGATCCCTCCATCCAGGTGATCGACACATCGGGACCGCAGGAAAAGGCTGCTGACGAGATTTGGAGAGCCGTCAGCGCTACACTACCGGCATGACCGCCCGCCTCCTCACCGGCAGAGAAGTGGCGGAGGCCATGTTCAAGGAGCTCGCTCCGCTGGTGAAGAAACTCAATCCGAAATTGGTGATCATTCAGGTCGGCGACGATCCGGCGAGCGAGAGCTACATCAAGCAGAAGCTCAAGAGCTGCGACGCCGTGAACATGCGTCATGAGCACAAACATCTGAAGCCGGACGTGACGGAGGAAGAACTCTTCGCGGTGATCGAGATGTTGAACGGCGATGCGGACGTCTCTGGCTTCATCCTGCAACTCCCGCTCCCCTCTCATTTGACTCCACACGTTCCTCTCTTCCTCCGCGCGATCGATCCCAAGAAGGACGTCGACGGCTTCACGGCGTACAACGTGGGCAAGACAGTCATCTCCACAGAGTTCGAGCATCTGCCCCCCGCGACGCCTGCGGGAATCATCGCGCTCCTCGAGTACTACGGCTTCGGGGACGTGACCGGGAAGGACGTCGTGATCGTCAATCACAGCAACGTGGTAGGGAAACCCCTCGCAGTGATGCTCCTCAACAGGAACGCGACGGTGACCGTCTGCCACGCCCATACCAAAGACCTCGCTGCCCACACGCGCCGCGCCGATGTCTTGGTGAGCGCGGTCGGTAAGGTGAAGTTGATCACGAAAGATATGGTGAAGAAGGGCGCGATCGTGATCGACGTCGGCGTCACGAGGACACCGGAAGGGCTCGTCGGTGATGTCGATTTTGACGCTGTGAAAGAAGTTGCTGCAGCGATCACGCCAGTGCCGGGCGGTGTCGGACCATTGACGGTCGCGAGCTTGATCAGAAACACGGTGAGGGCGCAGCAGAGACAAGTGGAAGCATGAGAAAGTACCCGAAGCTCCTTGCCCGGAGAGGATTCTTCCGTACACTGTGTCCGTGGAGCTCCGCCCCACCGCTCTTTCGGCTTTCCCCTCTCCAGGAAAAGCCGTGTTTTTAAATTTTCCATCCGTCCCCGGTCCCGAGCCCGATCCCGACCTATGTGTGGCATCCTCGCTGTCTCCGGCTACCGCCCCGCTGTAGAGGATCTCTACGACGGGCTCATCGTCCTCCAGCACCGAGGGCAGGACGCCGCGGGGATCGTGACCTTCGATACGCAGTTTCATTTAAAGAAGAGCAACGGGATGGTGCGCGACGTCTTCCATACCCATTCCCTCCAGCGCCTCACCGGCGCGATGGGCATCGGGCACGTGCGCTACCCGACGGCGGGGTGCGCGAGCGAATTCGAAGCGCAGCCCTTCTTCGTGAACTCCCCTTTCGGCATCGCGCTGGCGCACAACGGCAACCTCACGAACGCCAAGCAGCTCGCCAAGGAGATCAAGGAGCAGGATTACCGCCATCTGAATACCTCTTCCGATTCGGAAGTGCTCCTGAACGTCTTCTCGCTGGCGCTGCGGAAGCAGCGCCCCAAGACGCTCACCGCCGAGCACGTCTTCCGCGCGGTGCGCATGGTCCACCGCCGCTGCAAGGGCAGCTACTCGGCCGTCGCCCTGATCGGCGGACACGGCATTATCGCGTTCCGCGACCCCCACGGCATCCGCCCGCTCCAGTTCGGCAAGCGCAAGTACGGCATGAAGGAGGAGTACGTCCTCTGCTCGGAGAACACGGTGATGAAGCCCCTCGGTTACGAGTTCGTGCGTGACCTGCTCCCTGGCGAAGCGATCTACGTCGATCGCCACAACAAGGTGCACGCGCGGGTCTGCAAGCAGGGCACGCTGCATCCCTGCGCCTTCGAATGGGTCTACCTCGCCGCGCCGGACTCTGTGCTCGACGGTGTCAGCGTCTACAAGGCTCGCGTCCGCATGGGTGAATCGCTCGCGCACGCGATCAAGAAGAGCGGCATCAGAATCGATTCCGTCATCCCCATCCCCGACTCGTCGCGTGCGGCGGCCGCGGGCCTCGCCGACAAGCTGAAAGTGCGCTACCGGGAGGGCTTCGTGAAGAACCGCTACATCGGCCGCACGTTCATCATGCCGGGGCAGGCCATCCGGCAGCGCAGTCTGCACTTCAAAATCCACCCGATTGAACTGGAATTCAAGAACAACAACGTCCTGCTGGTCGACGATTCCATCGTCCGCGGAAACACCAGCCGCAAGATCGTGGAGATGGCCCGCGACGCTGGGGCCAAGAACGTCTTCTTCGCCTCCGCTTCCCCGCAGATCAAAGGTCCGTGCCCGTACGGCGTGGATATCCCCACGACGGACGAACTCATCGCCTCCGAGCACACCGTGGAACAGACGCGGAAACTCATCGGCGCCGACGCGCTCTTCTACGCCAAGGTCGAAGACATGGTCCACGCGATCCAGTTCGGCAATAAGAAGATCGACAAGCTCTGCACGGGTTGCTTCAACGGTCGTTACCCCACGCCCGAAGTGAACAGGCGGCTGCTCCTGGAGATGGGATCGAACCGCAACACGACCCGCGATGCCCATACGATGTCAAGTGATGAGGAGGGTGAAGCGTATAAAGCAATGACACTCATATGAAAGTTCTCCTTGTCACCTCCTCCGCCCGCGGCCACGCCCTCGCCGATGCGCTCGCACGCAGCCCGCAGAAGCCGGAGATCATTTCCATCTGTACGAACCGGAATCCGAGCATCCGCGCGCTCGCGAGCGAGATGTACGTGCAGGACATCATGGACTTCGAGAAGATCATCGAGATCGCGAAGCGCACGACGCCGGATTTCGCCGTCATCGGGCCGGATGATCCGATTGGGGCCGGTCTTGCTGATGTTCTGGAAGAGATGGGGCTCCCGTGCGTAGCACCCAAGAAGTCACTGGCACGCGTCGAAAGTAGCAAGGGGTTCACTCGGCATTTACTGAAGAAGTATGGTATCGATGCATCGCCGAAATTTCATGTATTTGAAAAATCTGATAATTCGCAAAGAACCCTTGCAGTAGAGCAAGAAATGTACACATTTATAGATCAAAAATTGAAGGGTGCCTACGTGGTGAAGTACGATGCGCTCAAGGGCGGCAAGGGGGTGAAAGTCAGCGGCGAGCACCTGAAGACCATCGACGAAGGAGTGCAGTACGCGATTGAATGCGTACATGAGTGCGGACGCGTAGTGATTGAAGAAAAGTTGATCGGGGTCGAGTTCAGCCTGCTCTCCTTCGTTTCGGGATCAACGACCGTCGACTTGCCGGCAGTCCAGGATCACAAGCGCGCGTTCGAGGGAGATACTGGCCCGAATACCGGAGGGATGGGAACGTACTCGGATGCCGACCACTCGCTCCCCTTTCTGAACTCTGCAGATCTTGCACGCGCATCGGCAATCAACAGACTCACTGCCGCAGCGCTGATGAAGGAATGCGGTGAACCGTACAAGGGAATCCTCTACGGCGGATTCATCGCCGTGAAGGACGGAGTAAACGTCATCGAGTACAACGCCCGCTTCGGCGACCCGGAGGCACTGAATATTTTGCCGCTGCTGACGTCGGACTTCGTTTCCATCTGCCAGGCAATCATCAGCGGCGAACTGTCCGATGACATGGTCCGCTTCGAGAAGAAAGCGACCGTCTGCAAGTACATCGTTCCGAAGAGCTATCCAGAGAGGAAAGACGAGAAGGGCATGGAAATCATCTTCCCGGAAGAGATACCGGCAAACGCCCGTATCTTCTACGGAGACATCAGTGAGGATGAGTTTGGAAAACTACACCTGGGAGGCTCCCGAGCAGCTGGGGTCGTAGGAATAGGATATACTCTTGCAGAAGCGGAAAATGTTGCACAAGAATTGTGCTCAAAAGTGCAAGGTCCCGTGAGATTCCGTCACGATATTGGAACGGAACAGCTGATCAGAAAACGACTGGAACTTCTCAGGAACTTGCGATCAGCGACATATTCTTGCAATGCAAATCTGAAGATTTAGACTGAAATCTATGACACGGGAAAATCTCTACATTTACGATCCGAAGGAAAACCATGATACGGAGATTACATTGCCTTTCGCGTTTGTGAAAGCCGTTGCGGATCTGAAAGAAGCTGTTCGTGAGGCAAAAAATTGCTGTCTCTCTCCCGAAGATCCACTCCCTGATACACATGAAGATTGATCTCACTCGGATCCTGATTCCCTTCGTCCTTCGACTCCGCTCAGGACGAAAGGATTATTGTTCCCCTGAACCAATATGAAATTAGATCTAACCAAAATATTGATTCCTTTCGTCTACTTCATCGCGGGGGCCACGAGCCTGGCCGGAGTCGCGACGACGTTCTACTACAAGGATGACCTGCACTTGAGCATCCAGCAGGTCCAATTCCTCGCGTCGATTTCGATCATCCCGTGGAGCATCAAGCCGATCTACGGATTCATCTCGGACGTGCGGCCGGTGTTCGGGTTGCGGAGGAAGCCGTACCTGTTCCTCTCGGGACTGATGGGCGCTGCAGGGTATTTCTCCATGGCGACGTGGGTCACGAGCTTCTGGGGCGCCGCGCTCTCTTCCTTCATTTCCGCAATGGGCTTCGCGCTCGCAGATGTGATCGTCGACGGCATCGTTGCGGAGAAGAGCAAAACGCAGAAGGAAGCCGGGAAGCTGCAGAGTATCTGCCGCGCGGCGATTCTCGTAGGCGCCGTCCTCGTGGCGTATTCCTCTGGCGTCCTCGTCGAACTGATCGGTCCGCGGAAGGTCTTCATGATCACCGGAACGCTCCCCCTCTTCACAACGCTCTTCGCGCTGATCGTGGTGGAAGGAGCCCCGAGCGGAGTCGAGGGGTCGGAATCTGCTTTCTCCTTCCGCAAGGTATGGCGAGAGTTCAAGGGCGCGCTGACCTCCACACTGCTCTGGAGCGCGCTCTTTCTCTTCATCTGGCGCGCTACGCCGACCTCGGGAGGAGCGTTCAGCTACTACCTGATCGATGAATTGCACTTCACGCCGGAGTTCTTCGGACGGCTCGCCTTCGTGAGCTACGTGACGGGCATCCTCGGCGTCCTCGTCTTCCGGAAGTTTCTGCTCAAGATCTCGCTCAAGAAGCTCTTCTTCTGGCTGATGGTCGCAAGCGTCGTCCTTTCGCTGCCATCGATCGGACTGGTCTACAAGTGGTACGACCTGCTTGGAGTGAGTCCGCAGTTCTTCGCGATGGCGGACACCCTCATCGGCGGCATGCTCTTCGAGCTCGGGTTCCTGCCGCTGCTCGTGCTCGTGGCCCGGGTCTGCCCGAAGGGCATCGAGGCAACGATGTTCGCCGTCCTCGCGAGCTTGATGAATATCGGCCTCAGTGTGAGCGATCTGGGCGGTGCAGCGCTCACGACGTACTTTGACGTTCACTCCGCGACGGACACCATGGCCGCGGACTACTCAAACCTGCACATCATCATGTGGATCGCGATCCTCTCGAGCTTCCTCCCGCTGCCGCTGCTCCCCTTCCTGCCGGAAACGCGGACGTCGGACGATCTGGGGGCTGAAGCGTCACCGTCCATGATTGTTCCGATGCTCACGCCGATGGAGCCGGCGAAGGAGGAGATTGCCTGAAATTACTCAGCACCTTCCAAAATTTTCAACGCTGTGTTTGCCATACGCTATCGCGGAATTATATATTGTCAAATTGAACAAGTTATTTGTTCTAATTTTTTCTCTCTAATAAAGCCAATTTCTGCTCTTCATCCTTTATTTTAAGAGCAGCGAACATCTTCCCCGCATTGCCCTCCATGATGCCAGGAAGATTGCTGAAGTTCTCACCGATGCGGTGATCGGTGACGCGGTCCTGGGGGAAGTTGTAGGTCCGGATTTTCTCGCTGCGGTCGCCTGAGCCGATTTGTCCTGATCGAAGTTCCCCTCTCTCTTTCGCTGTGCGTTCCTGCTCAGCGACGTAGAGCCGGCTGCGGAGGAGACTCATCGCGAGCGTGCGGTTCTTGAGCTGACTGCGCTCCGTTTGGCACGCGACGACGGTGTTCGTCGGAATGTGGGTGATGCGGACGGCGGTCTCGACTTTGTTCACGTTCTGTCCGCCTGCCCCCCCGCTACGGTAGGTATCAACGCGGAGATCTTCCGGCTTGATGAGGATGTCGACTTCCTCGGCTTCGGGAAGGATCGCCACGGTCGCCGTGGAGGTATGCACGCGGCCCTTCGCCTCCGTCTCGGGGATCCGTTGGACACGGTGCACGCCGGATTCGTACTTGAGTTTCCCGTAGACGCCGGAGCCTACGATCGTGCACGAGGCTTCCTTGATGCCTCCGGCCCCAGGAGCGTCGCTCTTGTCCATCATTTCGGTCTTCCATCCCTGCTCTTCCGCATAACGCAGATACATCCTGAGGAGCTCTGCCGCGAAGAGGGCCGCTTCCTCGCCACCCGTTCCCGCACGGACTTCCAAAATCACGTTCTTGTCGTCATCGGGATCTCTCGGAACCAAGAACGCCTTCATCTTCTTCTCGAGCTCGGGAATTCTCTCGCGCGCCGCTGCGGCGTCCTCTTCGGCCATCGCCTTCAGCTCCGGATCATTCTTGACGTTCTCGACTTCGGCAATCGCCTTCTTCGCACCGTCATATTCTCTGAGAAGTTCAATGAACGGATCGAGTTCCTTAATGCGCCTGCCGATACGGGCGAGCTCCTTGTGATCAGCGAGGATCACAGGATCCTGCAATCGTTTTTGCAGATCGACATGTTCCCGGGCAAGTTCGCGGAGGCGTGACAGCATACAGAGCAATCGCATGCCGCTGACTGGTGGAGGTGAGGGGAATCGAACCACCGTTCCACAGGTTGACAATCCTGGGAACACAACCATGTCACCCCCACGCAGCGGCATCTGGAAGACTAATCGCACTCCTTGACATTCACAAGGCACGGCCCTACACTGGCATTGGTTGACAATCCTGGGGACCCACCACGTGGGTCACGGACCCCCTTCCATGAATGGGGTTTTCTTTTTTACGGCGAGAAATCACTTCACTTGCTGCTCCAGCGCGTCGAACTCGTAGCAGTGCTGCCCTACCGGATGATTCCAGAAGACGTCATACTGGAGATCGCGCGGCAGGGAGAACATCGCGCAGAGCTGGAACTCGTGATCGGACGGGCGCGTGTACTCGTACGGCACGCCGGTTTCGGGATCGACAATATTGGGGCGCTGGTACTGCGCGTTCGCGACGACGTCTTGGAGCGTACTCGGAAGGGGTTTTGGGAGTGTCGTAAGAGGAGTGGGAGCGGGCGGGCGTCCGTACGGCTGGCCGTCCCAGGCGATCGTGATGATTTCGCTCTGGATCGCGCGGAGGTCGCTCAGGCGCTGTTCATCAAACTGCTCGGCTCGGCCCTGGAGGGGGCTGCCAGTGACGACGAAGGCTCCGATCACCGTGACGAGGACGATCGCAACGCTGGCGTAGAGGTACCGCGCGTGCAGATGGTGCGTCGTGTAACGATCAGGCGCGATGCGCAGCGCGTAGAGGTAGTAGCGAAACGGCAATCCGGCGAGGACGGAGAGCGTGAAGACTTTCAGGAAGAACCGCGCGGTGACTTCGCCCTGCAGGAGGGAGAAGATGAGCGCGACCAGGTCGCCGACGAGCGTGCACGCCGTCACGAAGAGAATCAGGTACGTCAGCCACCGGCGGACACCTGAGGCGAGCTTTTCGTGATGCGTGGCGTACTCTTTGAGGAGCAACCGGGACATCCAGAGGTAGAGCGGATAGGAGACGATCAGAACGGCGAGTTCCCACCGGACCGATGAGATGTCACCGGACTCATCCGGGAAGGCAGGGTCGGGCAAGAGCCGGTTGAGGAACTCGAAGAAGAGGAAGATTAGGCTCACGACGGCCGAGGTGAGTGCGGTGAAACTCAGCAGATGGAAGAATGCGTCGCGCGCGCTGCCGGTATCAGGGGGCAGCGGCACCGCCATCTCGAGACTTTCGGACGCGAGCGCCTCGGAAATGTCGCGCTCCTTCCAGCCTGCACTGAGGAGCAGCATGCGGATCGTCTGATGATCCATACCTGTAGACCGGGCGTGGGCGATGAAGGGGGCAAGAGAGGATTGGCTCATGGCGATGCAAGAGTACCAGCATCTATACCATCGGACAGCGTGTGTTGCGCAAATGCCTTGCGTTCTTCACTCAAACGCTGCGTCTCACGGTCAATGTCCACACACACAAATTCATCACGGATACGCTGAACATGGTGCAGATCCTCGGGCGCTAGATGCGGATCGAGCTCTAACTCTTCGAGTTTCGTTCGGTGGAGTGGTGCTGTGAGCGTGGCCTGACGAGAGCCCACTGCGAGAGCATCGATGAGTTGTCGATTTTCCTGTCCGAGTTTGTCGATTCTTCGACGGCGGAGAAATTCTGCGCGTAGGCGCTCGACGATGCACGACCACTCTTCACATTCTTCGTGTGCCGTTCCATCTCCATTGAGTGACGAAGAGAGACGGATGTAACGATTCAGCGTCTGCTGAGCATCCACAAGAATGGCATCCAATTCCGGCAGCTCCACGGTACCGGGATCCTCTTCGATGAAATCGAGCATGTTCCAACAAGAAGCCGCAAGCGCGCTCTTGCAGGCCTCCAGCGCATGCAGAGACGCACCATGGTCTCGCAGGTAGTCGTGTGTACAAGCGAGGTTCGGCTGTAGCGGGCGGTAGTACAGTGTCATGGCAGGGGAGAAACCCTAGCAGGAGCAATGCCCTGGTCAAGTTCACTGAACCACGATTCCTGATGCATGATGCATAATACTGCACGCATGAAGATCCTGGTCGCCCTCAGCGGCGGTATCGACTCGAGCACCGTGGCCCATCTGCTCCATTCCCAGGGTCATGAACTCGTGGGCGTCCGCTTCACGTTGTGGAGCGATCCCCTGGCTCCCGCGCTCGCGGAGGTCCTCCCGAGCAAGTGCTGCAACGCGCAGACCTCTGCACGAACGCAGTACGTGGCAAAGCAACTGAAGATACCGCTGCACGTGATCGACTTCAGCGACGAATTCAAGCGCAACGTCGTCGACCCGTTCCTGGAGGGATACCGGAACGGACTCACACCGAATCCGTGCATCGGCTGCAACCGCACGATCAAGTTCGGGAAGCTGCTGGAGTTGATGAAGAAATTCGGCTGCGATCGGCTCGCGACCGGTCACTACGCGCGCGTCGCGAAAGAGAGACTGCCGAACGGTTCCGAGCGGCATCTGCTGCTCGAAGCCGTCGATGACAGGAAGGATCAGAGTTACTACCTGTACGGGCTGACCCAGGAACAACTGGGCAGCGTGATCTTCCCGCTCGGCGCGATGCGGAAAAGCGAGGTGTACAAACTGGGGCACTCCTTCCGCGTGCCTTTCGACGAGCACTACCGCGAGAGCCAGGATCTCTGCTTCTTCCCCGAGAAGACGCCGCAGGAATTCCTGAAGAGACATCTTCGGGACGCGCTCAAGCCCGGAATGATTGTCCGAAGGGATGGTCAAATGGTCGGATGGCATGATGGCCTGCCTCTCTACACCGTTGGCCAGCGGCGCGGGCTCAAGATCGGCGGACTGAAGATTCCGCTGGAAGTTGTCGCAAAAAATCCTGTGAGCAATCAGCTCATCGTCGAGGAGCAAGGGAAAGAGCGAACGGCGACCGTGCGGCTGAAAGAACTGCGGTGGGTGTCGTGGAAGCCGGAGGAGAATTCGCCGACTCCTTTTGAATGCCGGACACGGTCACTGAGCCACCGACTGCGCGGATCGATCACCGTGACAAGCGACGAAGGATCATTCATGTTTGACCACGCGCAGCCACCCCAGGCACCGGGGCAGTCGCTGGTACTGTACCGGGGCAAGGAAGTGGTGGGAGGTGGAACAATTGCATGAACAGTGGTATACTCCCCTGATTTGGATCTCACACACACAAACATTCGGCACATAGCTCTTGCGCCTGTTGCCTCCTTCGTCTTCGGAATAATCTTTCTCATCATGGCAGCGACAATTGCAGGAAAGCCATTTTGGAACGCGAAAGAATATTCCCATTGGGATTCCGGCCTCTATCTTTCGATTGCCGAGCGAGGATATGAACTCACGAGCTGCGAAGAGATCGCAGGAACGGTCACGCACTGCAGCGGCAATGCTGCGTGGTTCCCCTTGTACTCACTGACCATCCGCGTCATCACTGCTCTCGGCATCTCTCCCGAAGCCGCGGGGGTGCTGATATCCAACGCCTGTTTTTTGGCAATTCTCCTTGTGTTGTGGAATTACCTGTTCCCGGACGGAGACAAGCTCCGGAATTTTCTGGCACTGCTGTTCGCAGCAGTCTTTCCGAGAAGCGTGTACTACCAGAACGTTTTTCCGATTTCTCTGTTCCTTATCGGTGTGCTCCTGTCGGTGTACTTCTTCGAGCATGTGAAGACCGCGCGTGCAGGATTATTCGGGTATGCGGCAGCACTTTCGTACCCCACCGGACTCTTTTTTGCGGGCCTCTTTCCCCTGTTGTTCTTTGCGCATCGCAACATCCATTCACTGAAAACCAGATTCGTGAACGCCTATGTTGTCACATGCACAGTGGTAGCAGGATTTCTCTCCGTCATGGTAGTGCAGACAGTGCAAACCGGACGGTGGAACGCCTTTTTCCTCAACCAGACGGAGTACGGCCATGGATGGAACAACCCCCTTCGGCTCTTGTGGGAACGCATCAAACCGGCACTCGTGGAATACCGTTTCAGTTTCCATGAGGCAGAGTATGCCCAGACGCTCTTCGTGGCAGTCCTCATGATGCTTGCGACCGGGCTCGTCTGGAAGAACAGGAAGGTTCTGACGCGACTCGAATGGGTACTCTACGCCTTCTGCCTGATCTACTGGGTGATGCCGCTCGTCGTTGGCGGTGTGTTGAGCATGTACCGCGCCGAATCGGTGCTGCTTCCGATCGTCATCATTCTGCGTAAACTCCACGCCGGAATCCTGATTCCTCTGATCCTCTCGGGAATCTACTTCAAACTTGCGCTCTCAACCGCTTTCTTCGCTGGCTCGCTAATGTGAACATCCGAAATTGCGAGTCTTCCTTTCTCGGAAGCCCTTTTTCTGCTATACTCACCGGATGTGCTGAACCCCGCTTTCCCCCACCGCGCTTGTCCTGAGCCCTGGCGAAGGGCATTCTACGATGACGACGGGAATATCATCCTGCCCGGGTTCGCGCGTTCCGATCCCGAGCTCGCCGAAGGCCCTGAGCCGAGTCGAAGGGAGCCCGAGATCGTCGAATGGATCATTGTGGAAGATGAACCAGAATCGTTACACAAACTTGAAGATGGTTCACCGAATGCGCGCGTTCCCCTGCGCGTCCACGTGCAGGAGCGTATCGTCGCGGTGCGGCGCATCACACGCGGTGCGGTGCGCGAGGGCGCGAAGCAGTACTGCGTGAGCATCTCTGCCGGCTCGCCCCTGCTCGCGCGTGCGAAGGACGATCTGGTCTGGCTCTGGAGCGTGATCTGGAACTTCCTCGCGCAGCCGGTGTGGGTGCCGACGCGCAGGAAGCAGATCAAGGAGTACAGCCGTGGGACGCTCTTCCTGCTCGATATCCTCCGCTTCGGCGGGACCTTCGCCGTCATTTTCTTCGGACTCTTCCTCGCACTCAACTTGGGCAGTTTCTGGCAGATCACGAGCTCGAAAATCTCCATGCTGCTGCGCAGTCCCGCGATCGAAGCGCCGGAGGATACAGCGGATGATGCGATCGTCGAAACGCTGCGGGCGACTGCTGCGCAGTCGCAGAATGCGCGTGAGCGCGGAGAGCTCCTGAGTTTCCTCCCCATCGTCGGGCCGCCGGACGACCGCATCCTCATCCCGCGACTGAGCCTGAACGTGCCGCTCGTGACGCCGCCGGTGCAGTCACTGCTACAGCAGGACTGGGCGCAGGTCGAAACGGACATCCAGAATTCGCTCACCGAAGGCGTGGTGCACTATCCCGGGACGGCCAGACCGGGCCAGGCAGGCAACTTCTTCGTCACGGGGCACAGTTCCTACTACCCGTGGGCACCCGGCAAGTACAAGACGATCTTCGCGCGCCTGCCGGAGCTCAAACCCGGCGACGAGTACTGGGTCTACTACAAGGGCGACCGCCACCGCTACATCATCACCGAAAAGAGAGAAGTCCTCCCGAGCGACGTCACCGTGCTCGATCAGCCAGAGAACAAGCGCATCGCGACGCTCATGACCTGCACGCCCATCGGGACCACCTTACGACGCCTGATCGTCCAGGCGGTGGAAGTCGATCCCCTCACGGGTGAGCCGCTGAAGATCGGGGAGCGACCGGAGAAGGGAGTGACGCCAACGGTGAAATTGGAGGCATTGCCGATTTAAGACAGGGTTCGCAGACTGGTTGTTTCCGAACGGGAGACTATGTTTGCGGTACATACCCAATACTGCACGTTGTCAAAAAGAGGCAAGTGCAATTCGTTTTTTCGAGCAGCGAGTTCTGGGCATCGTGCCGACGCAGGGAACGAAAATGCTGCGGGATCTCGAAGAGGGAAATCCCGTGCACTGGAAAACCATCCACAAGATATTGCTGGCGATTGGTCTGCAACCATCGCAGGTCGCCTACCGTTTGGCGAAGGGCCTCCACGATTCCGGCAAGGGCAACACGGGCTCGGTGCTCGTAGAACTTGTGCCTGTTCTCCGGGAGCAGCATCTGGAGATTCATCCGGTGAACTTGCCGGGTCTGACGCGCGCGGAGCTGGAGCCGCATCAGGAAAAAAT
The DNA here is from genome assembly GCA_964563915.1 of uncultured Candidatus Peribacteria bacterium. Taxonomy (GTDB): domain Bacteria; phylum Patescibacteriota; class Gracilibacteria; order Peribacterales; family Peribacteraceae; genus JABFSS01. The sequence goes on from CAZLYW010000013.1 coordinate 18,587, forward strand.
CACCAACAGGCGGCGGTGATCGCCCCACGCACTCACTTCGCTCGCTCAGTGTCATTCGATTCGGCGAGTGGTATTGAAGACTGCTAAAGAATGGCCCGAGCACCGAAGGTGCGACGACCATGAGTGCAATGGTAGGGGTCTTCGACTCAGCCCTGCGGGGCTTCGCTCAGACTCATTCGCCTCGCGCCTCATAGAAAGTGGCCCGAGCCGCGAAGCGGCGAGGACCATGAGCGAGCGCTCCCGAGCGTAGCGAGGGGCGCGAGTCGAATGGTGCCGCCGGCTGGAATCGAACCAGCATGCCCCGATGAGAGGGCAGGGGATTTTAAGTCCCCCGTGTCTACCATTTCACCACAGCGGCAGGGAAGGAACGTGCGTACGGAAGCGTACCACCTCACCGCTCCAATAACCTCCGGATCGCCTGCAGGTGCTCCGCCGCCTTCTCGTACCTCGGATCCATCCGAACAACCGCTTCGAGTTGATTCTTCGCCTCGGCCAGCCTCCCCCGCTCTGCATAGAGTCCGGCGAGGTGGTACCGCGAAGCGATGTGCCGAGGATCGAGCGCGATCGCTTTCTCGAAGAGCGGAATCGCTTCGTCGCCGCGGCCAAGGGACTGAAACTGGATTCCCCAGTTGTAGAAGGGCTCTGCGACACTGGGGAGTGCCTCCGCCGCGAAGCGGAATTGGGAGAGTGCTTCGTCCTTCTTCCCCATCTTCATAAGCAATTCTCCGAGGAGATACCGTGGTGCAAGATCCTCCATGCGGGGATCCGGCCCGATCGCGTCGATCGCCCGCTCGTACCACGCGCGCGCAGCATCGAAACGCCCGAGTTCGCGCTCCACGTTGCCCGCGTTCGTCATCGCCTGGATGTACGCGCCGTCATGCTCCACGGCGCGCGAAAACCACGGCAACGCTTCTTCCAGCTTGCCCGCCTTCACGTAGGCGTCGCCGAGGTTCGTGGCCACGAGCGCCGAATCAGGATACCGCCGGAGGACGTGTTCGTAGAGGGTGAAATCCGTCCGCCAGACCCGGGATTGAAGGAACGCGCCGAGGGAGAAGAGGGCGGAGAGGGTGAAGAGGACCGCCATAAGAGGAATCTTCAGCCGATTGTTCCTGCGAAGAATCCACAGAGCGAGCGAACACAGGATGACGATCAATCCGATCGAGGGGATGTAGGCGTACCGGTCGGACGCGAAGAAGAGGAAGCGGTTCTTCCAGAAATTCGCGAAATTCGGAATCACGGTGGTCAGGTAGAAGGCGAGGCCAAACGTGATGTTCTTGTAGTGGCTCCGCGCGGCAATGCCAATGATGATCAAGAGGAGAAAGACGAGAGCCGCCGGCATCCAGAACTCAGGAGAACCCAGGATGACCGGCGTCTGCTGCTGGTAGATCACGGTGAGGTGCATCGGCCACAGGAGTTTCTGGAAGTAGAAGACGACCGCCTTGGCGGAGAGGAGCAGTGTCTTCCAGAGACCGAGCGAGCCGATCCCCTGCGCCTTCCCGAAGAGCGCGATCACGATGAAGAGGACGCTCAGCGAGACGTACGGAATCTTCGCGCGCAGATTCTTCACGCCGATGCGCTCCCCTCTTCGCCAGTCCAGGAGAATGAGGACGAGCGGCAGGAGAGCGACGGTGACTTTGGAAAGAAGTGCAAGAAGGAAAAATACGACACTGGCAATTCCATATTTTTTCGCGGTAGGTGAACATTCATAGAAATACAATGATCCCAGGAAGAAGAACGCCGACAGGACGTCCTTTCGCGCGGCCGCCCACGCGACGGCTTCGGTATGGACGGGATGGAGAACGAAGAGCATTGCTCCGAAGAACGCGATCATCTCCGTCCCAAAGATTTTTCTGAGCAGGAAGAAGAGAAACATTCCGCTGCCCACGTGCAGCAGGAGATTCGTCAGGTGGAACAGGATCGGCTGTGCGCCGGCGAGCGCCCACTCGAGCTGGTAGGTGAGGAGCGTGAGCGGGATGTAGAGTTCGGGATCGTACGAGGTGAAGACGTACCAGAGAGTGCGGGGCGAGAGCGACTGCACTGCTGCGTTCTCCGTGATCAGGAGGCTGTCGTCGATCGAGACGAACCCGTTTTCGAGAACGGAGGGCAGCAAGACCACGATGGGCGCCGCGACGAGGAGAGTGATCAGCCATGTCCGAAGACGACGACGCATCATGGAGAGGAATACTAGCTCAGCGAAGGCGGATTCGCCGAAATTGCTTAATATACCATTTTATGGTACAATAACAAGAAGACATGTTCCACACCACTCTCCGTCGATGGCCGTCTGTCGCGTGGCGTGACGGCGTCTCGTCACGATCGATCGGGTGGATCTCCCTCGCGGTGTGCATCCTCTCGGCGTCCACGTACAACACGTTCGCCAAGATTCTGACCGGAGCGATCTCGCCGCTGACGCTCTTCTTCGTGAGCGAACTCCTCACGGGTCTCATCGTGAGCCTCTCGTACGGATTCATGCCGGTCGTGCGCAGTCTGTTCAAGGTGAAGAAGGCGTCCGTGCTGCCCCTCATCTGCATCGGGTTCACCAACGGCACCCTCGCGCCGCTGCTCCTCTTTCCCGGTTTGAAGATGAGTTCGGCGGTGAACGCATCCCTCTTCGGCAACATGGAGATGGTCTTCTTGATCCTGCTCGCCGTCATCGTCCTGCACGAACCCTTCCGCCGTGAGCACGCACTCTCCGTCTGCACGATGCTCGCAGGTATGTTCATCATCGCGCTGCGCGGATTCACCGAAGGACTGCAATTTCACGGGGGCGACATCCTCCTGGTGCTCTCCGGTTTGTCCTTCGCGACGGGCAGCATTCTGTTCCGGAAGTACCTCCACCACATCGAACCCCAGATCGTGCTCTTCGTCCGGTCGGCGGTTGCAATCACGTGCTTCTTCCTCATTTCCCCGTTCATCCACCATCCGCTCATCGATGAAATCCGCGCGTTTCCGCTCGCAATCCTCCCCGTTCTCCTGGGCTTCGGCTTCATTTCGCGCTTCCTGAACATCTTCAGCTTCTACGAAGCGCTGGACCGGCTGCCCGTCACGCTCGTCTCGCTGTTCAGCAATCTGACCATGATCACGTCGATTCTCTTCGCGTGGTGGATGCTCGCGGAACCCATCGCGGGGTACCACGTGGCAGGCGGCATCATGATCATCCTCGGAACACTCATCCTCGAAGTCAGCGGCACGCATCCGACGCCAAAACACCTGGAATTGCACCTGCGGCAGAGGAATGGACATCGATGAGGAGGTACGGGTTGCCTGTCCTGCCGAAGGCCCTGCCGAAGGCCCTGAGCGTAGCGAATGGGAGCGTAGCGAATGGGAGCGTAGCGAATGGGAGCGTAGCGAATGGGAGCGGCGTCGAAGGGCGAGTTACGAGTTTCGAGCCACGACGAGGCAGAACGACGCAGGAACTCCTTTACCTGCATACCCCATTGATAGTACGGTATGCCCAATGTCTGACATTGATCATGAAGCGGCGATGGAGAAATTTTTGTCGGCCGTAAGTGCGCTCGAAGGAAATTTTTCCGAAACTCATGCAGCTGCAGCGAGCCATGCTGCACGTGATGTATGGGCTGAATTGTATTGTTCCATGGTTGACGTTGAAGAAATACGGACAGAGATACTGACGCGATTCGAACAGACTCTCATTCGATGTGACACGTCATTCACGAATATGAATGTCAATCAATATCCTGAGGGATTCAGAATGGTAAAACGAATTCGCTGGTACGTGGAGCTATTGGGAATATTCAAAACAAGCGGACCTCAAGAAGTGCATGCAGCCATCGCACGTGCAGTGGCTGCCCTATAGGAAACGCCTGCTTGCATCTTCCACTCTCCTTCTCTAGTCTCCCCCGGACATGACCGTTCGTCAGGACCTCGGCCCTCTCGGGCCCACTCAGGGCCAAGGGGGTGATTTTTTGAATTTGCCGAACGGCAAAAACGCCCTGAGCGACGATCCTGAGCGCAGCGAAGGAGCGGAGTCGAAGGACGAGATCAACACCATCCTCCTCCTCGGATCCGGCGCCCTGAAGATCGGCGAAGCGGGAGAATTTGACTACTCCGGTAGCCAAGCAATTAAGGCGTTCAAGGAAGAAGGCAAGCGCGTCGTCCTCATCAATCCGAACATCGCGACGAACCAGACGAGCTGGGGACTGGCGGACGCGGTGTACTTTTTGCCCGTCACGCCGCAGTTCGTCGAAAAGGTGATCGAGCAGGAACACCCGGACGCGATCGCACTGAGCTTCGGCGGGCAGACGGCCCTCAACTGCGGCGTTGCGCTCGACGAGTGCGGAATCCTCAAGGAGCACGAAATCGCGGTTCTGGGGACGCCGGTTGATAGCATCCGGAAGACCGAAGACCGGGCACTCTTCAACGCCGAATTGCATTCCATCGGCATCGACGTTCCGC
>CAZLYW010000014.1:0-22994 GCA_964563915.1 uncultured Candidatus Peribacteria bacterium
AAGAAGATCGAGGATTTGATCAGGAGAGGGCTTCTTTTTTGTGACGACGGTCAGATCTTCCTCTGTGACGAGGCGGTCATCGGGATTTTGGACGAGGAGGCCGCCGAGGGCGGAACGAAATATCGGGACCGGGCTCGGGACCGGGCTCGAGCTTGGAATCTCCAAAACACGGATATTTGGCTTTTGTGTGAGGATTTCAAGAACACCCTTTTCATAGGATGGTGTGATGATCACTTCCATGAACATCTTCTGGTCGACGATCTTCTGCGCGATCTCCGTGGTGCATTCGCGGTTCAGCGCGATGATCACACCGAAGGCGGAGAGGCGGTCGGCGTCGTAGGCGCGCTGGAACGCTTCGTCGATTCTCTCGTGCGAGGCGATGCCTGAGGGATTGGTATGCTTCACAAACACCGCAGTCGGCTCCTCAAAATCATAGACGGCGGTCCAGGCGGCATCGGCGTCGAGGATATTCAGATATGAGAGAGGTTTGCCTTGCAAGGATGTCCATCCCGGGGCGCAACATGTTGCGCCCCTACATAATTCAAAATATTTTCCCCATTGATGCGGGTTTTCCCCGTACCGCAATGTCATCCCGTTCGTCATCATCATACCACCGTTTTTCCTATCAGATAGCCATTCTGTGATCAACGCGTCGTAGGCAGCAGTGTGAAGAAAGACTTTTGAAGCCAGGTCTTTCCGGAATTGCGGTGATGGGTCCCCATGCTTCAATGCATTGATAACTCCATCGTAATCAGATGGATCACACACAATGATCACATGTTCATGATTCTTCGCGGCACTGCGGAGGAGGACCGGGCCGCCGATGTCGATGTTCTCAATGGATTGTTTTTCCGCGAACGGATAGAGGTTCACGACGACGACATCGATTGGTTCAATTCCCAATGTTTTCGCTTCTTTCACATCCTCGAGGTTGTCACGGCGGAACAGAATCCCTCCCATGATCTTGGGATGAATCGTCTTGACGCGACCGTCGAAACACTCAGGAAATCCCGTGATCGCCTCCACGGCGGTGACCGGGATCTTGGCTTCCTCCAGGACTCTCTGTGTTCTGCCCGTACTGAGGATGTCGTAGCCGAGGCCGATCAGATTCTGCGCGAGGGCGACGATGCCCGTCTTGTCGGAAACGGAGAGGAGGGCGCGCTTTCCCACGTTGCGAGTGTACCTGCAACATTCGGCTCGGGCTAGCGATCCTTCGCGGAACCTGCCCTGAGTTTATCGAAGGGCTCAGGATGCCAAAGAGAACGCGCCGCAAGAGCTTCTGCAACGGCGCTGCAACGTTGCTATACTCGTCGGCGAATCCCATCTCCACTCTTATGCATTCCTCCTCTCGCCACGGTTTCACTCTCATCGAACTGCTCCTCGTCATCGGCATCGTCGCTATTCTGGCATCGATCGTGATTGTCGCCATCAACCCGGCGAAGTCACTCTCAGAGGCTCATGACGCGCAGCGTCGGTCGGACGTCCATATGATCATCAATGCGGTCTACGATTACACGCTGGATAGCAACGGTGAATTACCTGCCGGGATTCCTACAGGCACACCGAAAATCATCTGCCAAATTACTGTTTCCCCCTCGGACTGCATGACGGTGTTGAATGGCGTGAATTTGCGAATGCTCTCTGGTTCCTATCTCACGACGATCCCGCGCGATCCAAAGGTCACGATGACGGGAACGGGAACACGCTATACGATCATGGAGGATACCAATGGGCGTCTGACGGTTGCGGCGCCTGGAGCAGAGAGGGTGGAGGATATTAGTGTGACGAGGTGATCCCCACCCTCCTTCGCTCCTTCCCACTTCGTCCTGCGGACTTCGCGGGACAGGTCGGAGCTACGGATGGGCAGGCCCCCGATCCCTCCCCCACGCCTCCCTTCGCTCCGCTCTCTTCGACAACGCTCCCATTCGCTACGCTCAGGGCCTTCGGCAGGGCAGGCGGCGAGGGAGAGGAGGGAAGGCATGGATGTTCTGCTCTTTTCATAATGGCACAGAAAAAGCGCAGGCTGAGGCTGCGCTTGCTCTGTTCCCGCTCTTCTGTACGCCGGGTTTTGTCTAATCCGCTTGCGCGAATGAGATGATCATCTCTCTAGGATCGGTATTGCTACCGATCTCTACCCCACGTCGCTCCTCGCTTGCGCTCGGAGCTATGCAGGGAATAGCGGAGGGGTATGTGGTCCGGCGGAACCACCGGAGATTCCACTCACCCAAATCCTCCTTGCACCACCTAGAGCTTGCCATCCCTACACCTCGCGGTGCGGGACCCCGGTTCCCGGGGCGTTTCACCCCCATTTGGTCCCCTGAGACAGGAGATGGTAACGGGGTTCGTCACTGTGGCGCTGATCCGCACATGCCTTTGCTGTATATGTGACATGCGGGTGGGCGTTACCCATTAAGCGTTCCATTGGTGCCCGGACGTTCCTCTACACCCCGCGAAGCGAGGCGCAGCGATCATCCAAAGAGCGGGAAGCACCAGTATCGCATAGTTGCGGTTTTTCTTCAATACTTCCGCCGTTTTTTGAATGCAGGTAGGCTAAAACCATGCCGCCGTAGCTCATCGGTAGAGCAACGCACTTGTAATGCGTGGGTAGAGAGTTCAATTCTCTCCGGCGGCTCCAGCCTTCGCTTCTGTGCGCAGAAGCTACGGTCGGCAGGCCAGCAATCTTGAATTATCTGCGACGAAGGCTGCCGGAAGAAGCGCCGCAGCGCGTAGTCTGGCAGCGAAGCGAGCAGCTATTTTACGTGGGACGTGGGACGTTGCGCCGAAGGCGCTTTACGTCCTTTACGTCCCTGCGCGCAATCACGTGGCACAGCCATCAATACAACTTCGACCGATTCAACACCCGCAGGAGCTTGATTTTTTTGCCAGGTTCATCCTTGTCAAAGAGAACACGGTAATCCCCGCAACGCAGGCGGAATTCCGCAAGTTCATAGTCAAAAAGTTCCTTTACCTTCACATTATCGGGCCAAGGATCTTTTTCCAGGTCGCGTATCTTCAGGAGAATCTGCCGCAAATGCTTCACGGGGATTTTTGCACAATCCTTGCGCCAGATCTTCATGTCGTCGATCAAAATTTCATACGCCATACTTCTTCGCGAACGTATCGAAAGGGATCGGTTTTGTCTGGCCCGTCCGGCTCCGACGAACAAGATCCCGTGTTTCCGGATCGTTTAATTCCCACAACTCCTCGCGTATTTGCCGCAGTACATCGGAATCAAGCAGGCGTTCCGCCGCTTCCTTTGAAAAGATCAGGCCGATCACCGCATTTTTACTCATGACCACGCGTATGGACTGTTTCGACACAAATACCTTTTTCAGATTTCGCTGGAGATCTGTGATGGAGATCAGGTCCTTCAGCATAGAAAAAGAATGGAAATACATGCTTATTATATTCTAAAAATATGCGAATAGCAAGACTGTTTTCACCGTTCCATGTCGATTTGATGGATGGGGTACACTGCGTTTATGAAGAAATCCGAAGCCATCTTCGGGGTCCTGCGGGTGCCTTTGGATGCGCTGGCGGTCTTCTGCGCGCTTCTCCTCGCCTACCAACTGCGCGCGCTCAATATCGTCATCATCCCGGGGCTGGGGCTTGTGGATGCGGCCGGAACGCTTCCGCCGATGGCGTGGTACATGGTCCACTTCGTCGTGCCGGGTGTCGGGACGTTCCTGGTGCTCGCCGCGCTCTTCGGCCTGTACACCCTCGAGTCCACGGAGAGCGCGTTCATCGAAGTCGGGCGGGTGTTCATTGCGACGGTGCTCTGGGTGGCGCTCGTGATCGCATGGTACTTCCTCGTTCGCAAGCAGCTCTTCTTCTCCCGCGCACTGCTTCTCTACGGTACCGGCTTCATCGCACTGTTTGTCATCCTGATTCGGGCAGTACTCACGCTCCTCCAGCGGTCGTTCCTGCGCGCAGGCGTCGGCAAGCGCATCGTCGTTTCACTCGGGAGGCAGGGACTTGCTCACGTGGCGCTCCTGACCCTCAAGCACGACGAGCATTACGCGTACCTTGGTCATCTGCCCGATCTCGACGCGCTCAAGCGGATGTTCCATCAACCCTCCTTCGCCAAGACTTCGGGGGGCGGGCACCGGACAATTGATCTCGTCATTCAGACGGACCCGAATCCCGCAAGCGACATGACGCTCTCACTCATCAACGAGTGCCGCAGTCGCCAGATCGGGTACGCGTTCCTCCCGCCAGTCCTCGCCGACGTTCCACACCAATTACTGGTCGAACGTCTCGGACTCCTTCCCATGATTCGCTTCCAACCGACGCCACTCGATGGGTGGGGGAGAGTGCTGAAGCGACTGTTCGACCTCATGGTGAGCGCCATCCTTCTGATCGTCCTTTCGCCCCTCTTTGCCCTCTTCGCCCTCTTGATCCTCCTCGATGGCGGCTGGCCGATTTTCTACGTATCCGTCCGTGTGGGAGAGCAGGGAAGACGTCGCATCTCCATCCTTAAATTCCGCTCGATGATCCGCGATGCCGACCGGCACAAGCAGAGTCTCCTTGTGCTCAACCACCGTCGCGACGGGCCGCTCTTCAAAGTCCACAACGACCCGCGCGTGACGCGCGTCGGCGCGTTCCTGCGTCGCTTCTCGCTCGATGAATTCCCACAACTCTTCAATGTTTTCATCGGCAATCTCTCCCTTGTCGGTCCCCGCCCACATCTTCCGGATGAGGTTGAGTGGTACTCACTCGAGCAGCGACGCGTCTTTGCGGTCAAACCGGGAGTGACCGGATTGGCGCAAATTTCCGGCCGTTCCGATCTCAGCTTCGATGAAGAAGTCCGGCTGGATTTGCAGTATATCGAGGAGTGGTCGATTCTGCTGGATTTGTGGATTCTGTGGAGGACGATGTTCACGGTTTTTTCGCGGAAAGGGGCGGATTAAGTTTTAGACACTTTTGCATTATGCTCATTAAAACAACGTCGGCTGGTCTTTTATTGTAGATTTTTTCTTAGGTGCGGCCTTTGTTTCCTTTTTTATTGCCGCAGGCTGTGCCGGTTGTTCGAGAGAAGGTGTCCCGAGCGTTCCAAATTGTTCCAGGTACGCCCTCACCACCTTCCCATACGCTTTCGTGGTGATGCGATCGTCGAGCAGACGCACGTCGCCGTCGGGCGTCTTGATCCGCGCATAGGTTCTGAGCAGCCGGAACAGACGGTGCATCAGGCGGGGGAGAGAATAGTCGTTGAACGGATCGCGGTAGTGCTGACTGCGGCGACTCAATACGGGATGAGCGGGATGGTCGAACGGGAGAGTCTTGAGAATCAGGTGATCTACCGTCCCCTCGGGGAGATCGACACCTTCGAACATCCATGGAGTGATGAGCCACAGTGCGGGCGTGGTTCGATTCCGCTCCCTCCTTCGCTCTCGGGTTTCGGACGGGCAGGCACCACAGGCCGCCAGAAATTCCGCCTGCATCCGGCCCATGCCGCCGTTCATGCCCTGGCAGATCATTTCTACGCCTTTCGCCTCGAGTCCTTCGGCGTACTTCACATAGAGATCTTCAATGGCGCCTTTGCCGGGGAGAAGGATGATCGTTTTTCCAGGGGGCGGTGAGGTGAGGATTTCTTCGAGATTCGGGTGGGAATCGAACGAAATTGTCAAATAGTCAAATGGTCGGATGGTCGGATGATCGAATGGTTGAATGGTTTTTCCGGAGGGAAGAATTTCCGGAAGCATGTTCGCCGACCCCTGCGGGATGAGCAGGGTGGTCGGGAAGCGCTTGAAGAGCGTGTCGGCGAGCAGCTGGCCGATCCGCTCGGGAACCGATTGCAGCATCTGGCCGCCGTTCGGTTTCTGCTCGATCCAGGTGATGCGGTGGGGGAGATTTCCGGCTTCCAGAATCTTCTGCAGGTCATCGAGGTGATCGAGAATCTGCGCGGGCCATTCCTGGTTCTGCACGTCGTCGAGAAGCCTCGCCAGGCCTTTCGCTTCGGGTGATGTCAGGTCCGACGACGTCAGGTAGCGGATATCCTGGAATTGACGGACTTTCTCGATCCACAGCTGCAGCGTATCCATAAAGCGCGTGAGTAGAGCATTCCCTTCTGATGCAGCCCGCAAATCGTCTATTCCGCAGTACCAGCCAAATGCCTTCGTCGCCGTGTCTTCGAGCATCGATGCGTCGTCGATCATCACATGGCAGCCGGCCTTCAGTAGTTCTTTGCCTGGATGTGGGGGGTCCATCGTGAATGCCAGCAGATCCCGGTGATCGAGGAGAACCACGGAAGGAAGATCATTAAATTGTTCAACATATGCCTTCGACGTTGCGGTGCAGCTCAGCTTCCCGTTCCACACAGCATCCTCTCCCCCGTGGAGTGGAAGCTGGTCGCGACGCTGCGGCTCGTACCAGGCGAGCTTGAGCGCGAGTGTCGCTTCGTCGGCGGTGTACTCCTTCTGCTGTGAGAAGCGGAGAACGGCATCAACGTCAATCAGCGCATAGGGGGGGTGGAGGACACGGATCTTCTCCACCAATAATTCCGGGAGCCGTCGGAGGATTGGACGAAGGGACTTCACAGCAATCCAGTGACGCATCGAGGAATCGGCAAGCGCTCCTGTAATCACTGACTGCAGATGCGTAGGATCCAGCGGTTCATCCAGAAGATCCGGCGTGCCGCTCCTTCCCGCCTTGAGGGCGACCGACGCGGTCGTCTGTGCAGATGGCATCAGTTGTTCCTCCCAATGAATCCACGCCGGCTCCTTCGTTGCCTTTGAAGGGGGAAGTGCCTCAAAAAGCATCCTGTAGCCTTTCGGCCCCCGTTCCATGATTGCATCCGCGATACCACGCAGATCTTCCGGCAGTTCCAAGAGCCGCTCCCAGCATTTTCCCAGGAGTCCCAACGTTGCACGCACATCGCCAAGGGCGCGATGTGGAGGATCGTGATTGAGTTGCAGAACCGTACTCAGGTACCCAAGCGAGTAGCTCTCAAGCTCGGGAAACACGAGTGAAGCGAGCATGGAGGTATCGATGTACGGGCGGCTACTCAGATCAATTCCTTCCCCCTTCAACATTCCGATATCGAAAGGGATGTTCTGGCCGACGAGGAGCGTATCCTCCGGAAGGTGTCGGAGAATATCTTCCCGGTGCTCCGCGAGCGCGGGCTTGCTCTGCAGATCTGCCGTCCTAATCCGCGTCAGCACCTGGACGACTGGCGGCACGTCGACATGATGAAAGAGTTGTTCGTATTCGGTTTGTACTTTTCCGTCCCGCACTTCAATACTCGCGAATTCGATCACTCGATGCACTCGCGGGACGAGCCCGGTCGTCTCGGTATCCAGGACGACGAAGGGGAGAGAGGGGAGGCGCATACCCCCAGCATACAGCGATGCGCAGGCGGTTCCTCAACATGTTGATACAATTCAGGACCGAACATTCACGCTGCTGTTGTCTCTTTCTGTGGAGAAGTCTCTTCGACAGCTGGAAGTTTCGGCGTTTCCGGAGCAGCCCCTTCGACGGGTGCCTCCTTGGCGGCGACTTCCATCGGAGTTTCAAGAGAAGTCTCTGTAGGGAGCGCTTCGCCGCGCAGCTCCGCCAACTTCGCCTTGAAGGCGGGCAGTTCGGCGTAGTTGTACATGTCGAGCTCGTAGCCCGTGAGCTGCGTGGCTAAGCGGATGTTCTGGCCCTTCTTGCCGATCGCCATGGGACGCTGCGCCTCCTCGACGAACACCGCCGCGCGTTTCTTGATCTTCCGTCCCTGATCATCGAGCCGTTCCTGGTCGTTCACGATGATGACAGCCGAGATCGCGGCGGGCTGGAGCGCGAGGGAGATTAACTTCACTGGATCGGGCGAGTACTCGATCATATCCACGCGCTCGCTGTTGATCTCCTCCATCACGGACTGAATGCGCACGCCCTTCTGGCCGACGCACGCGCCGATCGGGTCGATGCGGGGATCGTTGCTCTTCACGGCAACTTTACTCCGGAAGCCGGCGTCGCGCGCGATGCCCATGATTTCGACGTCGCCGTTGCGCACTTCGGGGATTTCGAGTTCCAGGAGCTTCTTCACCAGGTTCGGGTGCGTTCTCGAGATTCTCAGTTGAGGCCCTTTCCCCGTCAGTTCAACGGTATCCAAGTACACACGGATGCGCTTACCCGTGTAGTAGTGCTCGCCGGGAATCTGCTCCCGCCAGGGAAGACTTACGGTCATCCCCTCGATCTCGAGCGTCACCCAGTTAGGATCCACTTTCGTCACATTCGCCGTGAGTAGCTCCTCCTCGCGGTCCTTGAACATCTCGTAGAGACTCTGCTTCTCGGCTTCCTGCAATTTCTGGAGGATCACCTGCTTGGCCGCCTGCGTCGCGATGCGACCGTACTCCACCGGCGTCACGTCGATCGCAATCTCATCGCCAACTTCGGTGTCGGGCTTGATCTTCCGTGCATCCTTGAGACTGATTTCGAAGTTCTCATTCTCCACTGTCTCGACGACTTCCTTCACGAGAAGGATCGTCGGCATGTCACGGCCTTCCTCCAGTTCCACGCGGATCTCCTGTTCCTTGTTCCCGAAATCTTTGCGGTACGCGGTCGCGATAGCCTGTTTGACGGCCTCGATCACCTGGTCGGGCTTGACGTTCTTCTCGGAACAGATTTGGTTGATGGCGGCGAGGAACGATGCTTTCATGTGGAGATAAAAATGATGCTAGAAGGGTGTCAGTCTGAGTAGCGCCGCGGAGCGGCGCGTAACGAAGACCACCATTCCAGGATTGGAATAGTGAAGAATGATCAATCAACGTTGCCGCGCATAATATAGCGGGTATATTCGCAAACACAAGAGATTTCCTCTTCTCACTCGTATGGGGAATAAGATCGATGCACCATCAGCGGACTTGATCAACCCAGATATCCTGGCGGCAGAGATCAAGAAACGGTGTGCCGGAAAACTTCCTCCGGGACTGACGACAGATATGCTGGCCACGCTCATGCAGCGGTTGAAAGAACGAGGAAGGGACGAAGGAGAAGACGTTCTTGAAATATCGGGAGAAGCGCTGCAGGAATTAGGCCTCGGAGACGCACTGGCAGGATTACCGCCAGATCTCATTGATAACGTTGTTGCTAAGTTGTCGGGGCGATCTATGGAGAATGCCGCCGATCTGGCGCCCGAACTGCTTACTATGCTTGCGGCAAAGAATACAAAGGAAATGCGCAAACTCGTGGGGCCCCCTCCCATCAAGAGGACAGGCGAGCAGGTCGGCCGCAACGATCCATGCACGTGCGGTAGCGGCAGAAAATTCAAGAAATGTTGTGGAGGAAGACACTGAAAAATGTGCGCGCACGCCGTCTTCTCGTTCCTGGATTTCACCCCTCCGGACAATCTTTTCCAGAAATGCAGCACAGATGCTCCAAATGGCATTGGCCTCACATGAGGTCCTCTTTGGAACCAATGCGTGAAAACCGTTGTCGGAAAACTTGAGAATGTATCCCTGTTGCAATACCCTTCAAAAATGCCTTGGAGTGCCTTCCCCGCATCCCCGGCAACATCGCTGCAATTCGGTATTTCCATTTCTTCCATCCCTTCGGCACCAGCTCCAATTCCGGCACCAACTTCTCCATCACAACTGCCGACCTTCCGAGCGTCTCCATCCTCTTCAGCGAATCTTCCAGCGTGATGTGATGATGATGAAGTGCTTTCGCGTCAGGTTCATAGAAAAGTCGTACTCCAGCTTTCGCCAATCTCCACCCCCACTCGATGTCCTCCCACCCGTAGAGCGTGACATCTTCGCGGAAGGGAAATTGCCGTGCGATCTCGGTTGGGAGACTGATGTGAGAGGTGTAGGTGAAACGATGTTGGATCGCTGACGGAATGATCGAATGGACAAATGGCCGGAGCATCGGGTAGCCGAATTGCCAGCCTGAGCGTTCTAACCATTTCATGACCGGGGTGATGCCGCACGCGGGGTCCCAGGTGGTGAAACCGAGAACGGCGATAGAATTGAGAATTGAGAATTGAGAATTGAGAATATCTACGTGTTTTTCACAAGCGTCAGAGGCAAGGAAAATATCATCACCAATGAATAACACAAAGCGCCCCGAGGCAAGCCGCACACCACAGTTCCTTGCAGTTCCCTGATGACACGGAGACACGTTCAGAACTCGAATAGGGATTCTCAATTCTCCTCCTGAGCCTGCCTGCGGTGAGTCCTTCGGCTGGCTCAGGACAAGCTCTGTCGAACCCGTCGAAGGATCAATTTTCAATTCGTCACCGTCGTTCACCACAATCACCTCAATCTGATCGATGATTGTCTGCCTCTCGAGATGTTCCAGGCATTTTCGTAGAATCTGGGGGCGCTTGTGGGTGGGGATGACGATGGAGACGACGGGGGCATCTGGCATGACTGTCGCATTCTACGTCAGATGTTCTCGCCGACAGGGTGGCTATTCTCCTCAGAATCTGCCTTCCGCTTGACGAGAATACTTGGCGACGCCACCCATGATGGATTTGGGCCAAGCTCGATTCCCAGCTTCCAGAGCGATTCCCGCTGCTTCTCCACAAAGACATCGTCCTGGTAGAAGGTCACGCTGTACCGATGACCTACTCGGACTGCTATCAGCAGCGCCGGGTCCGACAACTTGAGCGCCTGCCCTATCTTGTAATCCGTTTCGGATAAACTGATCTTCTCATCCGTTGGGTACACGTCGAAGGCTACTGAGGCCTCGTTGAGTGCATGAATGTTCTTCACGCAGATACCGGCAATGGTATTGATGATACGTTCGACGGCTTTCTGTGGCACCGGCGCGATGCATTCCAGATGGCGTTCGGTGACCTGCGCTCCGTCTATCGCGAGCGATACATTTTGCCCATAGAGAAGAGCAAGCACCTTATTGGCGGGCACGTCATCCCGTACGTGCAGCATCCATGGGGTATGTTCCATGAAGCTAGTGAAAATTTATTTCGCCTTCATGTCAAGTGTTCCCTTGACGCGCGCTGAATGCTCTCCAAGCTACGAGTGTGCCAATCCTCTTCATTGATCTCGCTTCTCATCATGGGGTCATTGCCTGTACAGACGAGGATCGTGTCGTCGCTTCCATTCCAGTCGATCATCGAATCGATGACGTCCAATTAGTTCCGCAGGTCGAATCCATCCTGAAGAAAGCCAGATGTCCTTATCAGGATCTTACTCACATTGCCTGTGTTGTTGGTCCCGGAGGCTTCACGAGTTTGCGAGTGGCGGTGGCGCTGGCGAATGTACTCAGTCATGAGTTGCGTATTCCGGCATGCGGGATTCATCTATCCGATATATTTTCGTTTCGGGTTACTGGTTACGAGTTGCGAGAAACTTGCCCTTCGACTCTGCTCAAGGCAGGAAACTCGAAACTCGAAACTGTCATGTGGCTGCACTCCACAAAAAAGCATGAACTCTTCATCTGCAGCTTCGGCGATCTTGCAAGACAATTTCCTGAGCCCGTCCGCATCAGTATCGACGACCTCAGGAGAATTCTCAGCAAAGATATTCAATGGATGGGCGAACTGATTCCTGAGCACCAGCAAATTGCCGATGAGGCAGGTGCTGGAGAGGTGGCATTGAAGCCACTGGAAGAGGTGTTGCCCCTATTTCTCAAACGTCAGATATATAAAGAACAGATCCTGACACCGTGGTACGGGAGAGGGTGGTAGCATGTATCCCTTCATACAACACCACGTTGCCGTTATCATGGCCCCGCCGGGTGCCCCCACACGCGAGCAGTTGCTCGAGATGGACCTGAAACAGGCAGGAATGGAATCTGTTCTCTATAGGCGGCGCACAGAGCAGTGCGTCGCTTTTTGTGAGCGAAGTCTGAGAGAGTCCACATTGCAACTTTTACAAGAGTGCCGTCTCAATTCCATGCACTTTCCCCAGGCGCATGTTGCAGACGGACGATGGGCAGTGGTGCTCTACGGGACCTGTCCTGCAAAATATATCTCGTTACTGCAAGTGCGTTTCAAAGCGCTTCTCCAACATGCGTGGAACATCGTTGGCGCTTCCTCCTAAGTGCTCTCCAGGCTTGACTGCCCGTCCATGTCTGGGTCTCTGCTATGATTTCTTTGATGAGTTTTCTCGATGCCCTTAATAAACTTCTTGGCGATCCAAATGAAAAAGAGCTCAAACGACTCCGGCCGATGGTCGCGATCGTGCGGAAAGCCGAACAGGATCGGGCGATCCGCGTGCTAACGCTCGCCGATTTGCCGAAGAAAACCGAAGAACTCAAGTCGCGCATACAGCTGGAGATCGCTGGGGGCAAAGATTCTAAAAAAATTCTCGAGGACATTCTCCCCGAAGCGTTTGCGGTCGCCATCCGCGCGTGCGAGCTGCTCAAGGAGTCCGGTGCGAAGATCCAGATGGGCAAGCAGGAGTTCAGGTGGGACATGGTGCCGTTCGATGTGCAGATCGTCGGCGGTGTGGCGCTCCACCGCGGAAACATCGCCGAGATGCGAACAGGGGAAGGGAAAACACTCGTCTGCACGCTCCCTGTGTACCTCAATGCGCTCCTCGGCAAAGGCGTCCACGTCGTTACGGTCAACGACTACCTCGCCCGGCGCGACGCAATGTGGATGGGCATCCTCTATAAGGCGCTCGGGCTCACGGTCGGCGTTATCGTTCACGGCCTCCCGACGGCGACACGACGCGAGGCGTATGCCGCCGACGTCACCTATGGCACCAACAGCGAATTCGGCTTCGATTACCTGCGTGACAACATGGCGCCGTCGCTCCACAGGCAAGTCCAGCGCGGCCTCCACTACGCAATTGTCGACGAAGTGGACTCCATCCTCATCGACGAGGCGCGTACGCCGCTGATCATTAGCCAACCGGCAGACGAATCGACGACCAAGTACATGCAGTACGCGCAGCTCGTCGGTCAACTGAAGGAGGGTGAACACTTCACCAAGGACGAGAAGCAGCGCACGGCGGTCCTGACGGAAGAGGGAATCAAGAAGATGGAGCAACTGCTCGGTATTGAGAATATCTACACGGACCGTGGCTTCCAGGAAGTGCACCACATCGAACAGGCACTTAAGGCGCATGCGATCTTCCATCGTGATGTCGATTACGTCGTGAACCGCCCTTCGACAAGCTCAGGGCAGGGGGAAGTTGTCATCGTCGACGAGTTCACCGGGCGGCTGATGCCCGGCAGACGCTACAGCCACGGATTGCATCAAGCGATCGAAGCAAAGGAGGGCGTCACTGTCCAACGTGAGAGCAAAACCCTCGCGACGATCACGTTCCAGAATTACTTCCGTCTCTTCTCCAAGCTCGCGGGCATGACCGGTACTGCGAAAACGGAGGAAGAGGAATTCGAGTCGATCTATAAGTTGCGTGTTCTCACGATCCCCACGCACCGGCAGATGGTCAGGACTGACAAATCGGATGCGATCTACCGGACCGTGGCGGCCAAGTTCACCGCGGTTGCAAAGATTGCACAGGAGAAGTACGAGAAGGGGCAACCGATCCTCATCGGCACCACATCGGTCGAGAAATCCGAAGTAATGAGCGCGCTGCTCGAACGCGAGGGCATTCCCCACCAAGTCCTCAACGCGAAACACCATGAGAAGGAAGCGGAAATCGTCGCGAAGGCTGGCCAACCCAAGAGCGTCACTATCGCGACGAACATGGCCGGTCGCGGCACCGACATCAAGCTCGGACCCGGCGTTCCCGCACTGGGCGGCCTCTGCATCCTCGGCACCGAGCGGCACGAGGCGCGACGTATCGACAACCAGCTCCGCGGGCGAAGTGGCCGCCAAGGTGATCCCGGTGAGAGTCAGTTCTTCGTTTCGATGGAAGACGATCTCATGCGACTCTTCGGCGGCGACCGTCTGAAGGGGATGATGGAACGACTACGCGTCCCCGACGACGTTCCCCTCGAGAATCGGATGGTCTCCCGTTCCATCGAGAGTGCGCAGAAGAAAGTCGAGGGAAGGAACTTCGATATCCGGAGGCATGTGCTGCAGTACGACGATGTCATGAACCGTCATAGAGAGATTGTCTATAAGAGGAGGCAGAAGATCCTAGAAAGAATTGCCGAGGAAACCCCCTCCCCCATCGCTGACGCGGCGGGAGAGGGGGGTACATGGCCTCTGCATGAAGAAATTCTCGCTGCAATGAGGAGAGAAGTTCACGGCTTGGTCGACGCGCATGCGCGGACGGATGACCCGGAAGAATGGGACATCACGAAAATTCACGAGAGTCTTGGCGCGTTGCATCAGGACTTCGTGCGCGAGTTCACGTTGGAAAAGCTCAAGAGCTACAACGATCGTGAAGTATTGAAGGATGATCTGATCGTCTTCATCCACAAATTCTATGCAGAGAAATGTGATACCATGGAAGCGTTATTGGTCGGGCAAGCGGAGAGCATCGTCACCCTGCGATCGATTGATGCGCACTGGATGGACCACATCGATGACATGTCGCACCTGCGCGAACAAGTCGCGTTCTCCGGCTACGCGCAGCGCGATCCGCTCATCGAGTACCAAGACCAGGGCTTCCGGCGGTTCCAGCAACTCCTCCAAACGATCGACTCCACGATCGTCCGCACGCTCCTCCAATCCGACTTCACGCAGTTCACGCCGCAGTCGATGGTCGTCTTCGACGAAGAGGAGCGCGAGATGGATCTACGGACGAACGAGGCCGATATCGAGGGGTCACTCACGGGCGGCGGGGGAGGCACAACGCTCCAACTCTCTCCGGAAGAGGCGAAAGAGATTCCGTTTAATATGCAGATGCCCCCCTCCGCTCCTCGAGGAGCTACGGGGGGCAAGCCCCAGCGCCCGCAACAACGGTCAGTACAAGAAGTCGGACGCAATGATCCGTGTCCGTGTGGGTCGGGGAAAAAGTATAAGAAGTGTCATGGGAAGAATGCATGAGGGAAGAGAAACTCGAACTATCACAGGAGCAGGGCGTGCGCTACACTACGTGTCCTGTTTTCCTCTGGCGCCATCCTCGGCCACCGTGCGCAGCTTGCCGCGCTTGAGCAGGATCTTGTACAGGACAATGTCGTGCATGCCTATCTCTTTTCGGGCGCGCCGCATCTGGGAAAGTTCACGATCGCGAAGCAGTTCGGGCGTGAGCTCCTCTGCTCTGGCCGCAGCGAGGATGAATGCGGGGCGATCACCGATCAGATCGACCGGCTTCTCCATCCTGACTTCCTCGTCATTGACCAACTGTGGATCGAAGACGTGTGCGAGGATTTCGCCGTGATCGCGAAATCTTCCAATATTCCCCAACAGCATCGGGCCAAAGACTCTCCTGCGAAGACTGATACGATCAGCATCGACGACATTCGCGCCGTCCAGGAGCGCCTGCACGATGTGGGAACAGGCCGCTACCGTTGCTGCATCATCCGTTCGGTGGAACGGATGCAGACCGCAGCGGTGAGCGCACTCCTGAAGATCCTCGAGGAGCCGCCGGAGGGGGTGACGTTCCTCCTGACGACGCAGTCTCTCCCGTCACTTCTCCCAACGCTCGTCTCCCGCGCACGCACACTCCACTTCGTGCGCCTCACCGATGCCGAACTGGAGCCGCTCCTCGCGGGAGTGGCAAGCGATGAACGGCGATTTTTACTCCGCGTTGCGCAAGGTGCGCCGGGTATCATCAAGCGGCTGCGGGAAAACCCCGATCTCCTGCGCACGGAGCGCCAGGTGTACAGCAGTGCGCTCGCGTTCTGGCACAGTCGGTCGAATCTCGAGCGGATGCAGCTCCTCGCGCCGCTACATGAACGCGGCAGAGAAGCGGACCAGTTCCTCCTCCACCTCTCCCTCGCGCTTCGAGAAGAGGCTGAAGAGGCGAAGCCCTCTATAGTGCGGCACCTCAGTGATCTGTGCAGGAATCTGGAGACGAATGTGAATCGACAATTGTTGGCGCAAGATTTTGTGCTCTCGTTGGTGAGACAGTGACTATCCCTCGTACGAAATTGCTGCGGTAATTTCTACTCGGGATGACAAAGCGGTGTTATCAAGAACTCCTCGGTACGAAAACCGCTCGGCGGTTTTCTACTCGGAGCTTATCGTGGGAAGTACCGCCGAGTAGCTGACGGCGGAGCCGTCAGCGTACGAGGAACGGGTAGCTCACCTCCTTCGCTGCAGCTCAGGATACACTTCTGCGAACGTACGAGAAATGGCTTCTTTCTGTGACAAACACAACATTCGCCTCCATTCCATAGTCTTGTCGACTACCCGCTTCCTTGCTATCCTCTTTTGTCCCTTTGGGCTTTCAATGCTCTACGTCCTCGTCCTTTCCGGCTCACTTGCGGGCATTATTCTGATTTTCGGTTTCCGCGCGCTCCTGCGCAACCGTGCCGTGCGGCGCTTTGTGCGGTCGATCAAGCAGCGACTGCGGTCCGCGGAGGAGCGCGGTGCTCTTATCGTCGAAGAACGCACTATATCCAGGCCCCGCAAATCACCACGCACGTCTGCGATTGAACTCCAACAGGTACGCTCGCTGATCCGACAGGCCGAGAAGGCGATGGCGCAGGAGAAGATCGAGGATGCTGAACGGTTCTGCATCCAGGCGCTCACCGTGCATCCGCATGCGTACGACGTGCAGGCGATGCTCGCCAAGCTCTACTTGACAACGGGCCGGGAGAACAAAGCCGAGGCAATGTATCGCGAGCTCCTCCAGTACCGCGACGAAGTCTCATTCCACAGTAACCTGGGGCTCGCGTACTACCGACAGGCCAAGTACATTGAAGCGTGCCAGGCATACCAGGAAGCGCTGAACCGCGATCCGCAGACGCCGGAACGTTCCGCCGCGCTTGGCCGCGCCTGCATCGCCGCGCAGCGCTTCGAGGAAGCCGCGCCGCTGCTCGAGAAAGCGACCCAGCGCCTGGCAAGGAGTACGGAACTCCTGCGGCTCCTGGCTGATTGTTACCTGCAACTGGGAGCGACAGACAGGGCAGAAGAAACGTACAAGAGAATCAATAAAATCGAGCCGTATGATGAAGAGGTGAAGGCGAAGTTGTTGAGTTTGGCGAAGGTTTGACGAAATTGAGAATTGAGAATAGTTGGAAGCAACACAAGCCATGGACTTCTTCATTATTTTCCATTCTCAATTTTCAATTTTCAATTCAGTATTCGATCACTTCAACAGTGACATCTCCTCTAATCTCCGCTTGGCAACTTAATCGGTCGGGATCATCCACAATTCCCATATTCTCTTCCCGGTCATTCCTCGGACTCAGGTTCTGCATTCCTTCCTTCACGTGGCACATGCAGGTGGTGCAGAAGCCGTTGCCGCCGCAGGCGTGCTCCATCGGAATACCATGATCGAGGGCGATCTGGAGCACAGTTTTCCCTGGCTCCGCCTCGACAGTTTTCACTTGGCCGCTGTAATGAAACGTCACTTTTGGCACTGCACGAGTATACGGTTGCGGGTTACGGGTTGCGAGTTTCGGGTTATTATTGAGTTATGATGCCCGTAACCCGTAACGCGAAATCTGAAACTCTCGTAGTCACAAATCTACACGTCTCTGTTGAGGGAAAAGAAGTTGTGAGGGGAATCTCCCTGATAGTCCGTCCCGGCGAGATCCACGCGATCATGGGGCCAAACGGGTCGGGAAAGTCCTCATTCGTGAATACCCTCATGGGGCATCCGACGTTCACAGTGGAATCGGGATCGGCGCAATTATTCGGTGAAGATCTCCTCGCGCTCCCGGCATCCGACCGTGCAGCGCGCGGGCTCTTCCTCGCGTTCCAGTATCCCAAGGAGATCGCGGGAGTGACGCTACGCGGTTTTCTCTTCGCCGCATACAATGCTCAATCCAAACGGAGAGAGGAACTCCCAAAGATGATTTCTCCGATCAAATTCAAGAAGTTCCTCGAAGAGAAGATGCAAAGGCTCCATATGGATGCGACATTCGCCGAGCGCTTCCTCAATAAAGGTTTTTCTGGAGGAGAAAAAAAGAAAGCAGAGATCCTGCAAATGTCCGTCCTGCAACCGCGTCTCGCTCTCCTCGATGAAACGGATTCCGGTCTCGATATCGATGCTCTCAAGATCGTTGCGGAAGGAATCAATTCGATGAGACGACCCTTCGACTCCGCTCAAGGTAACAATCAGGGCAACTTTTCCGCGCTGATTGTCACGCACTACGCCAGGCTGCTTGAGTACGTGGAACCGGATCACGTGCATGTCATGATTGACGGAAAGATTCTTGAAAGCGGTGGGAAGGAACTCTCGAAAAAACTGGAGAAAGAAGGTTATACCACTTCGCGTTTGAAACGTACCTCATCCACCGCAGATGGCTGGAAGTAGTTCTTGCCCTGAGGAAACGCTACGCGGTACGAGAGGATGAAGTTTCTGGTTCTCTGTATTGGTATCCTTTTTACTGCAACTTGGTATTGAAGCGATTGTAGTTTCTGATATCCTCGTATTTCCATCTTTCCATGGAAGAAACCTCTCGCGATCTCTACCTCCACCCGCCTGTCTGGGCTCCGGCAGTGCTGCTACTGGCCGTCATGATCATCGGCAGCTTCTACGTCTACGGCAAAAAGATCGAAGTGAAGGATGTCGCTCCCACACTCATTTCCGTCAGCGGCGAAGGGAAATCGGCTGCGACTCCAGATATCGCCGAGCTGAGCTTCGGCATCCAAATTCAGCACCAATCGACAGCGAAAGTCGCGATGGATCAACTGGGGAAGGGGATGACGGCAATACTCGACGCCGTGAAGAAGGCGGGGGTTGAGGAAAAGGACATCCGGACCGAGGGCCTTTCGCTCAATCCCGCGTACGATTGGAAGAACGGCACGCAGGTGATGCGGGGATTCGATGCGTCCCAGAGCTTGCGTGTGAAAGTCCGTGATCTCGACAAGGTCAGCGATGTCCTCGCCGCAGCGACGAACGCCGGCGCCAACCAGGCCGGTGGCGTGCAGTTCATCGTCGACGATCCGGAGAAAGCGCGCGCGGAGGCTCGGCAGGAAGCCATCGAGCAGGCGCAGGCCAAGGCCGTCCTGCTCGCGAAACAACTCGGGATGAAGCTTGGAAAGCTCAAGAACTTCAGCGAGGGCGGCGGTGACATTCCTCCGATTCTGCACGGACGCGGCGGGATGATGGCAGTGGAGAAATCCGCAGATGTGACGCCGACGCCGCTGCCGGCGGGGGAAGAGGAAGTGAATGTGCAGGTAACGCTGACGTACGAGTTGCGGTGACGATGAATGACTAATGACTAATCGCAAATGAAAGGTTTAATTGGAGAATTATCCAATTGAACATTTTGCAGTTTCATTAATGATTAGTCATTCATCATTTCTTTGAAATATTTGTGTTTCCCTTCACATAAAATCTCAACAATTTTTTGGCCCACCGTCCAGAATACTCCACACCAACTCGAGATTTCTTCACAGTTACGAATGGTTCCCCTTCATTAGCATGGGCGATGAAGAGATCACTCGAAAGCAGATCTTGGCCATTCTGCCGCCCATCAATTCCCATCGCGCGGCAGACGAGCGCCGGGCCGTTTGTTTTCCCTTCGATGTTCTTCATCGGCTCAATTGCTCTGATCAGTACCGCGGAAGGATGTTCGCCCGGTCCCGTCACCACGTTCATGCACCAGTGCATGCCGTAGACGAAATAGACATACGCATGGCCTGGTGGCCCAAACATCGCGGCATTGCGTGTAGTCTTTCCTCGAGCCGAGTGCGCGGCCAAGTCACGCGGCCCCAAGTACGCTTCGGTTTCCACAATCTTCCCTACGCGTCTCTCGCCATTCACGATATGCACGAGGAACTTCCCGAGCAGTTCCGGGGCAACCTCCTCGGCGGGGCGATCGTAGAAGGAGCGGGGAAGGGGGAGCATGAGACAATCATCTTGCATTCAAGATATCGGAGGGTACAATCCAGAATTAATGAAATCTTTCCACACGGCCGATCTGCTTGACGGCGATGATGAGTTAGAAAAAGTAAAATCAGACGTCGCTGAAATGTTACCGGAAGTGCCGAGATCAAAAGTCGATGCGTTTGTAGGAGTTGTTGCCAAGAGAGGGGGAGGTGATCCAGTGAAATCTATGCGGGCAGTGCTTTCTTGGGGGGAAAAAGACGTGAGAGGGTACTTCCAAGAGGCTATGTCGGGGCAACAGTAAGAAACGCCTTATGCGAGCATGAGTGAACTCAATGGTGATAGCATTTTCGAGTGAGCATCTACGATTTTTTAGACAGCAACGGCATTTCGTATCGGCGTTTCGACCACCCCGCCGTCTTCACGTGTGAGCAGGCACAGGAGCTTCGCACACCAATGCCCGGCAAAGATACTAAGAATCTTTTTCTGCGGGATGAAAGAGGGAAACGTCACTTCCTCGTCACTATCGGACATGAGAAGCAAGTTGATATCAAGGAACTCAAAAAGATTTTCGACGTTCAGAAACTTTCATTTGCCTCACCTGATCGTCTTATGAGGCACCTCGGCGTCGACCCGGGGGCGGTCACCATTCTCGGACTGATCAACGATCCGGCTCACGCGGTGGAAGTCTTCATTGACGAAGTCGTTTGGAACGCCGAAGCGATCTGCTGCCATCCACTCGTGAATACCGCGACGCTCAGTATTCGCCATGAAGGCATGGTGAAATTCCTCCAGGGTACGGGACATGTAGCGAAGATCATCAATGTGCCTGTCAAACGGCCGGTGTAGTGTCAAGCACCTAACGCGTACGGCTGGACAGCGGGACTGCCCCCACGTTCTGGTGTGTCGATGGCAGACTGTATGTGATCGTGCTGACGGGCTTATGGACGATCTGAAGCAAGTACGGTTGTGGAGGGAGCCATTGTCCGTTCGCAGGAATGATTTCAATGTTCTCCTGGCGAATCCTCGTTGCCTTGGAGATCGGTTCTCGAATATTCCGGAAGATCGCATGGAGGTAGATTCCTCCTGGTCGCACATACTCAAAGAGCTGCCGCGAAAATTCCATCTGTTGCCTGGGGGGTAGTTTGGGAACGGTTGCGATCATCATATCCGCCGATTCCGGTTCGATGATGCCGGGCAGACTGGAGGAGTACTCCTGATGGAACCGCACGCGAGGATCGTGCACGGTCCTACGGAAGAAAGCGGCGAATTCGGGATCCGGTTCCAATGCATCCCATCGTTGCAATGACGCTGTTCTCTTGTGGTGTTCCCGTAGGCCCAGATCGCGCTCCATTACCCCCGTGCCCGCGCCGACGTTCACCACGTGCCGCGCCCCCGCGGGCATTTGCCGGAATATCGCCCGTCGCACGGCGGCGCAGGTCGGCCCCATGGCGCCGATCTGGAAATGCCAATTGCACAATTCGCGACCGAACGCTTTTGTGAACAGCCAGTGTTCTTCCAGCCATTCTCCCATAGTCAATCGGTCCATAGGGTCGGAGTATAGCAGGGGTATGCTGGCCTCGAGGTAACCTCCTGATGGAGGCTACCCACGCAGTCCGGCAGCCAGGAAGGCTGCCGGATTTTAGTGGGCACATCGGTGTAGTTGTGGTATTCATTTCTGGCCCGTTCACCATGAGCAGAAGGTTGAGCGGGAAGTTCCGGGCGCTCCTACCCGAAGGAGAACCCGGAGCGCTCGCCAGACAGGGATGTCTGGCGATTTTTACGTGCGGTTTTTGTAGTGCTCACACATCCACTGGTCCGTCTCGCGCATGATCATCATTTCCTGCTGCATCCGTACGGGAGAAGGAAGGGTGGGGGTTTGCACAGTCGTATTAGCCTTTTTGGCGGATGTTGCGGTAGCCATGGGTGGAGAGGGTGAGAGAGAATACGTGATGTTGGGGGAATGTCAAGGATTCTTTCCATGGACTGCTGCATGTTCCATGAGGTGGTGGAACGGTCGATTTGCTCTTGCAGTAGAGAGAATCCTGTAAGTCTCACAAGTGATTTCTGAGTGGAGATCTCACCAACAGTCTTCATCAAATCTAGCGTGGGGTCATGCGCGAATATTTCGTATACATCCTTCGGTGCGCCGATGGAAGTTTCTACACCGGCATGACGAATGGTCTGGATCGAAGGATGCAGGAGCATGCATCTGGCATGAATCGAGACTGCTATACGTTTGAGAGGAGGCCGGTGAAATTGGTGCACTTCATGGTTTTTCTCGACGTCCGTAATGCAATTGATTGTGAGAAAATGCTGAAAGACTGGAGCAAGAAGAAAAAGGAGGCATTGATCAGGGGTGATCGGAATGCATTGAAGCTACTATCAATGAAGAAGTTCCCCCCGCGTTGCAAACGAAGAGTGAGAACGGTGATTGGTACGTTGCAATGGGCAGTGTGGGAAGCGCTATGGTCGCATATGGAAAGATTTTGACGCCCGTCCCTCGTACGCTCGCGTTGCGACGCGAGCTACTCGGGATGACAGTGGCGCTTAGTGTGGAGCCCCTCGCTACGAAAACCGCGCGATGCGGTTTTCTACTCGGAGCCCTTTAAGGGATAGGCCTGCGCCGAGTAGCTCCGCAGCAGCGGAGCGTAGCGAGGCGTAGTGGGTAAAGAGCGTCTGTCATCCCGAGTAGAATTTTCCGCAGAAAATTCGTACGAGGGATGTATGGGAGAAGGTTCATCACTTCGCCTCCACATCAATCACATCCTCCCGCCGCGCGGCCTTTTTCAGATCCGCCGGAATCAAACGGAACGCCCACAGGCAAAACAGAATGATGATCGTCACATCATCTAACTGGCCGAGCACCGGCAGCACGTCGGGAATCAAATCAATCGGCATGATCAAATATAGCAAGCTCATCCACGGAAGAGCCTTTGTCAAGAACGGCGTTCGCCTGTCTCTCAGCGACGTCCGATAGATGCGCCAAGCAGTACGGATTCTCTGGAACATAGAAGGACATTCTAGCATTTTTGGTCTACAATCAGAGTTCCTTCGTGTCGAATACCCCCATCTTCAGCGGCCTCTCCCGTTCCACCTTCGACGAAGCGAACCCCTCACCATACACGGTCGGTGTGAAGAAGGGCGTCAGCGAGGAACTGGTCCGTCACATCAGTGCCGACAAGAATGAGCCCGAGTGGATGCTCCATCATCGTCTCGAGTCGCTCACAATCTTCCACGAGA
>CAZLYW010000015.1:0-20923 GCA_964563915.1 uncultured Candidatus Peribacteria bacterium
AACGCCTTCGGGAGTTCCCAGTGGGAGTGCCTCTCTTCCGACACGGTTCACGCTGCCAGAGTAATTAGGCAGGTACTTCAAGAGCTTCCTGCCAAGACCCGAATAATAGAGTCCGAGTCCCCCGGCAACAAAAGCAAGTATGCCCAAGGTGGTAAGGACTGGATGCTTTTTGATCTTCTGCCAAGTCCAATCGAGCGGCTTCCCGATGAGCGGAATTTTCCGCAGCCAAGATTCCTTGCGGTCGAATTCCTGCTGATATTGGAGCAAGTGATGACCCACTCTCTCTGATTGCCCATTCATACCTGATCTACGGAGGGCTTCGATCATTTTCCGTCGTGCCACAGTGGATGTGCGAGCGGCATGGAGCGTTTCCTGGTCGATACCGTAGCTTCGCGCATACCGCGTCAAGTCCTCAGGACGTTCGAAGGCAGGTAGAGCTTCCGGCGGAGTGGATGAGTGTGTGACCATAGTGTTTCAGGAAACGTAGGACACGGATTCATTCGTTTGGAGAATTTCGTGTCGAATCTGGCTCAGTCCTGCGAGTGCTTGGACATCCTCATCGGTGCCGAGGTTTTGAAGCAATACGGCCATGAACGTCGTCACACCCCTCGCACCTATAGTGAAATATAACTCTTGCAGGAAGTGCGCGGGGACAGCATCAAGAGACAGTTTCTCGATCTGTTTTCCAGCTTGGAGCTTCGTGGCGAGATTTTGAACGGCAGCGTCCTTCTTGAAGGAAGCCATCTGGAAACGCATCTGCAACTGCTCGTCTGTTTCATACGCCTGAGACGTTTCTTCTTTCACTTCCCACCCTTCCTGAAGAGAGGCCGGAAGTTTTTTGAAGAGCGACTGTTCAGCCAGGGTGAGGTGGAGTGGAGTCATGATGGAATACGTGGGAAGTCTAGAATGCGGAACAAGTCTTTATTATAGCCGAAAAGACCGGTTTCGTCGAATATTGCAAAGAAAGAGAAACGTTCACCGCAGCCCGACCACCAGCAGAATCAACAACACCCCGATCCCGAAGAAGGCCGCCACACGCTTGCGGCTGGGGAGGAATTCCCGCAATCCCGACCGTGTCCGGACGACGCTCAGCGCGGCAGCGTGAGGAGGCGAGGGGGACGGCAACGGCGCTGGGGCGTTCCATCCGGACGGAGTGGATGACACCTCGTCTTTTTTCGCCATCCCCTGCCTCCACAGCGCCTCGAACATCGCGCGTTCCATGCTCGCGAGTTCTGGGTACTTGAGCAGGCAAGCGCAGTGTTCGGCATAGTTGATGCAGGCGACGGTATCGCCACAGAGAATCTTCTCGAACGTGAATGGGTAG
Source organism: uncultured Candidatus Peribacteria bacterium (assembly GCA_964563915.1). GTDB lineage: Bacteria > Patescibacteriota > Gracilibacteria > Peribacterales > Peribacteraceae > JABFSS01. The sequence goes on from CAZLYW010000015.1 coordinate 1,325, forward strand.
TCCTTCTCCTCAATCAGAACCGTGCGGCGGTGCTCGTACGGATCGCGTGACAGGTAGCGCCGACCCAGCGGCGTGTTGTGCGCGAGGACGCGCGACCCGACGGCGTGCTTGCGGCGGATGCGGACCCACTCGACCATGAAGTCGCGGAGGGGATGGTCGTCGATGGAACAGAAGACTGGATCGTAGATGAGGAATTCTCTGCCGCAGCCGAGGAGCTTGCGGTACGCCTTCGGGAGGTTGCCGAGCCCCTCAAAGTACTCGATCTCGGGGCGCTTCTTATCCTGCTCGACCGTGCGGAGGAATGTTGCGAAGTTCTGGTGCCGCCTATTCATGAGCTCGCGCTTGCGCCGGTCGTCTTCCTCCATCCACTGGAGCACCGCGTCGAGCGAGGTCATTGCGTACTTCGTCACGCCGTTGATGATCTCCTTCCTCACAATGACTTTCTGCAGGAGTTTCTTCACCGCTTGGTCGAGCACGCCCGTGCTCTTGCCTGTGCGGCCCGCGAGCTCTCTGAGCGTGCATGCGTCGTCGACGACGAGCCGGCGGAGGATGGCGATCTCCGTAGTGGAGAACCCGGCCTCGAGGAGTGCGGCCTCGACGCCGGCGGGGATGGCGTTCATGCAAACCCACAGGCTACAGAAGTTTTACATAAAGTAAATAGAACATTTTGGGAATAAACGTCAATTCACGAGGAAGTCCGGACGTCGTTGGCAAGGCCCCTCGGGAAAGATTCTTTTCAAGAATGTCATTCTTCCTCTATTGGAAGCCATAAAATCAGTTCCATGACTCTGTGGAACACTCCCCCTCTCCCTGCACCGGAGGCGCTGGGGGAGGGGGCGGGGGGGGTAAAAAACAGGATGTACGCCGGTATCAGCGCAAGAAACCACCAAATCGACAGGAGGATCGCAATGCTGATGTGGAACAGCGTACCTCCGGCGATGAACCACCAGCGCGTCCTGGGATGCCAGAGACCAAAGGGAAGGGAGACCTCGAATGCCTTGATGAGCCACGTGACTGCATCGTACAACGAAAGGGGGATGTTCATCCGCACAATCGCGTAGGCGGGGGCGGTCGCCCAGCGGCCGATGAATCCGTGGACGAGGATCTCACCCGATTGCCAATCGGGAAGCACAATCTTCTGCCAGCCGACGCCGAGGTACGTCATGGTGATCTGGACGGCGAGTAGCCGCTGCGGGAGGATCGAAATCGGCTCCCACGCCGTCCATGAACCAGAACGGATACGTATGTCGACCGAGAATGTTTTTCCACAGCCACTGAACGCCATCACGAGCAGCGTGAAGAGGAAGAGATGATCGAAGGACGCGCCAAGATGGAAGAGCGACAGGAACCAGTAATACACGTAGAGGATGAACGACACGGCAGTGCTCACGCGGGTGAGCAGGCCGATCGTGAAGAAGAACAGGGCACCGAGGAAACTGAGGAAGAGGACATGTGCCGCCCAGGACGGCGGTGGTGTGAAGATGACAGTGAGCGGAGCATCCGGCGAGAACATCGGCATCAGCAGCCCCTCGCGCGAGTAGAGCATCGCCACATGCGGCAGCTGTACGCCGAAGTAGAAGAGGAGGAAGGCACCGAAGATGATCCGGAACATCGCAAGCACGTGCGGAGGAGTGGATCGGAACCAGAAATGATTCCATGACGAGAGATGTGAAGTGAGGGTCATCATTGCACCTGGGTAAGAAACTCCCGCGTCGTGAAGACGGGGGTATGGAGGAATGCATAGCCGCCGGGAGAGCGGTCCCAGCGCTCGGAGTAGACGCGGATGGCGCGGTACTTGTTCCCACGCGCGCGTTCCCGATCGAGGAGGAGGAGCGCGAATTCGGTGAACTTCCGCCGCTGGAGAGAGCCATCCTTGGTCTTGAAAGCAGTGAGGAACTTCCGCTGATTCCGCTCACCGAAGCCGTACGGCATGTACGGATCAAGATTGATGACCGTGCGGGTGCCATCCGGCAGTTCGCCTTCGTAGACGAAGTCGGCATTCCACGAAGTATCGCCCTGGTACGGCGCCATCATGCCGTAGCTCCAGCGCGTGACCCATCCCGGAAACAGGAAATGGACCTTGAACATCGTGAAGATGAGAGCGCCGACGGTCACGGCGAGGTATCCAAGAAGGACGGCCCGCTGAAGGAAACGACATGCCATTTGTTGTATTGTTCTCTCAATGGCCACCGCACTCAATCATGAACAGGCACAACAACGCGTGAAGAAGCTGAAAGCGGAAATCTGGAGGCTCAATCGCGCGTACTTCATTGAAGACAAATCCGATGTATCCGAAGATGTCCGCGACGCCTTAAAGCGGGAACTGATCGAACTCGAAACCCGTCACCCGGACCTCGTCACTCCGGACTCCCCCACCCAGCGCGTCGGCGCACCGCTAGATGGCCGGCTGCCGAAAGTCCGGCACCTGACCCCGAAGGAATCGCTCATGGACATCTTCGAGGATGCCGAGCTGGAGGAATGGATCAACCAGATGCGCCGCTCGCTGGGAGAGGAGAAACGGGAGTTCGACATTCTCTGCGAACTGAAGATTGATGGACTGAATATTTCTCTGATCTATGAACTGATAAAGAATAAAGAATTAGGAATAAAGAATATTGAATATCGATATGTGAGAGCGGTGACGCGGGGCAGCGGCATCGAAGGGGAGGACGTAACCCATACCGTCCGGACGATTGAGAGTATCCCGTTGACACTGATGATCGATACGGACACCAGCGCGGGCCTTCCCTTCGACGAAGCTCCCGCCTTCGCCTCTGGGCTTCGGACGGGCAAGCAGGGCAGGCGACCCGCGGTGAAAAATCCGCCCCGGTTTCTGGAAATCTCCGGCGAGGTCTTCATGACGAAAGACGCGCTCGCGAAGGTCAACCGTGATCTGCCGGAAGAGGAACACTTCACGAATCCCCGCAACGCCGCCGCGGGTTCGGTCCGGCAACTCAATCCGAAGATGGCGGCCGCGCGAGACCTGCGGATGTACTGCTACGGGCTGAATGTCGAAACCGCAGATGCGTTCAGCATAACGACGCAGAAAGGGCTGATGGAATTCCTCGATCGGATCGGGATCCCCACGCACCGTTCGACGCAGTTCATCCCGAGCGAAGCCGAGGGGCTCATGGCAGGTCGGGGATGGAAGTTGTGCTCATCGCTCAAGGAGGTACAAGCATTCTACGATCATGCGCTCAAAAACCGCGATGCGCTTGCCTTCGACATCGACGGGATTGTGTTGAAGGTGAACGATCGCCGCGCGCAGCGCGATTTGGGATCGACGGCGAAAGCGCCACGCTGGGCGCGGGCGTACAAGTTCCCCGCGGAGGAGAAAACCGCGCAGGTGGTCGATATTGTCCTTCAAGTTGGCCGAACGGGAGCGATCACGCCGGTGGCACACCTGACTCCCACGCAACTCGCGGGGACCACGGTGACTCGCGCGACGCTGCACAACGAGGACGAAATCGCGCGGCTCGACGTCCGCATCGGCGACACGGTCGTCGTGCGGAAGGCCGGGGACATCATCCCCGAAGTGATGGAAGTCCTGGTGAATCTCCGTCCGAAGAAGAGCAAACCTTTCCGCTACCCGAAGAACTGCCCGAGCTGCGGGACCAAACTCATTCGTCCTGAAGGAGAAGTCGCGCACCGCTGTCCGAATCTCGAGTGCAGCGCCGTGCAGCAGGAATCCTTCGAGCATTTCGTCTCACGGTACGCATTGAACATCGAAGGTCTCGGCAAGGAGACGATCGAAGAACTTCTCAAAGGAGGATTCGTCGATGATCCCGCGGATATTTTCTCTCTCAGCGCTGAAGACCTGCTGCAATTGCCGCTCTTCAAGGAAAAGAAAGTGGAGAACGTCCTGCGATCCATTCAGCGGGCGAAGCGATCGCCGCTCGAACGAATCATGTTCGCTCTCGGCATTCGTCATATCGGCCGAGAGACGGCGGAATTGCTCGCACGTCGGATCGCGTGGCCGCACCGCAAACTCACGATGAAGGAAAAGAAGGAAATCACGACGCAGGAACGTCTGTTCGGTCCGGAGGAACGCGACGTGACGGTCTACGCCGTCCGGCCGAGCGACATCGCGAAGACGATCCTCGCACTCGGGGAAGAGCGTTTGGCGGCCCTCCACGGCATCGGCTCTGTCCTCGCGCACGCGTTGATTGTATGGGCAAGCGAGGAGCGGACGGGGGAACTCCTGAAGAAGTTGGACGATGCGGGCGTCGTCTTCCTGGAGAGCGCAGGTTCCGGATTTCCGCAGATCTTCGAGAGGAAGACCTTCGTGCTGACGGGGACGCTCCCAACCCTGAGCCGCGAAGAAGCGCGCCGGATGATCAAGGATCGCGGCGGCGACGTGAGCAATGCGGTGAGCAAGAAGACCGCCTACGTGCTCGCGGGGGAATCGCCGGGGGCGAAATTGGAAGATGCGAAAACATTGGGAGTCACCATCATCGGTGAAACCGAATTCAAGAACATGATGATGTAGGGGCACTTGCAATCGTCTCCTTCAACCGCACCAGGAAGACCGTCTGGTACGCCGCGCCGACGAGTCCGACAAATGTCATCACCTGGCCGATGACCAGCGGAGCGGGCGGGAACGGCTGAGCGACGCGCGCGAGCATGCTCACAACGATCTGGACGGCGAACACCGCGATCCACACCATCGCCCCGGCGCCGAGCAGGTTTCCGAAGACTTTGAGCCAGCGCCCCTTTGTCACGCGGATGCTGCGGCGGATGCTCTCCATGACCCCCGTGCGATCCTGCAGGAGCATGACGGGCGCGAGCACGAGCCGTGGCCCCACGAAGAGGAGTCCCCCGATGGCGAGCGGCACGGCGACAAGTACACCCGCGCTCTCGGAGAGGATCATGCCGAGCACGAATCCCGCGACGACGGAGAGGGCAACCCAGGCACCCATGGCAAGAACGATGAGAGCGCCGACGCCGAGAAGCGGCAGCATCCATGCGAACGCGTCGATCGCGAGGGTTCCGAAATTTCCGTGACCGCGCACGCCGAGGACAAGGAAGAACGAACGACTCCACAGACCGAGGAGGAAGGAGAGTACGGCGAAGCCGGAGAGGACCGGGAGGACGTCGGTGAAGAACCCCGCCATCGCCATCTGCAGTGCGGCGGCCTTCTCTTCTTCCGTCATCGTGTTGAGTTTCACCTCGAGCGCCTGCACGGCCTCCATCACCGCCTGCTGCATGCCCGACGTCGATCCCGCCGACCAGGCGCGCTCCTCGAGCCGGGTAGTCTCCTCGGGCCCGAGAATTCTGCCGAGCTCGCGCACGCCGGTCCCGAGCGCCATCTGCCACAGGAACATCGTCAGGAGGACGGTGATGCCTCCTGTGATGAGGACGGCAATTCCGAGCGGCTTGCCCGCACGGTTGCAGTCGGTGAAGGTCCTGCGGAGGAGATCGGGGAACGTCAGCATGGGGAAGTGGGGAATGGTGCCCAGGAGAGGACTCGAACCTCCACGACCTTGCGGTCACCAGCCCCTCAAGCTGGCGCGTCTGCCATTTCGCCACCTGGGCAAAGACATGAGAAAAGGGGCGAGGTTCAGAGTGTAGCAAGCCGCTGAGAAGAACAACACGATTGCTTGTGTACCCCAAATATTGTAAAATCATATAATTATGTTATAATTATCAAGTTTCACACACACGCATGCCGTTCACGACATTCCAAAAAACACTAATCGCGCTCGCGAGCTTCGTCGTCCTGGGGACATTCACGCGACCGTGGACCGAGGAGGCACAATTGGCGTCAACACAGAGCCGCAAGCATATCCCCACCTGCAGCGAAGTGGGACTCTGCAAGAAGGGAGAGCGACATCTGCTCCTCAGTACACGGAAGAACTGGAGCAGCACCGTCGTCAAAGACGCCTACAGGAAAGGATGCAAGACGAAAGGATCATCCCGATCGCACATCCGATTCCTCTGCCCCTTGTCAGTCACTCTTCCGTTCGCGCATGAGGAGAGGGTCTTCCGCCTCCACGATCTCGTCTCCAACACGCAGATCGGTGCCACGGACGTGCAGCGTGCCGGCGTGACGGGGAAGGGAGTCGTCGTCGCGGTGCTCGATACGGGGGTGGATGCCGGACATCCCGAATTGCGCAGGAGGATTATCGCACAGGCGAATTTCACGACGGATACTCCCGAGGATGTCGTGGGCCACGGGACGCATGTCGCGGGCATCATCGCAGGACAAGGAACGCAGGAACGGGAGAACGCGAACCGCGCGCTCGGTGCGAGTCCGGATGCGCAGCTCATCGTCGGCAAAGTATGCAACAATCAAGGATGGTGTCTGGAAGGAGATCTTCAAGCGGGCATCGAATGGGCGATGCGGCAGCGTGCGCGTGTCATCAACTTGAGCCTTGGGGGCGGCAGCTTCGTCGGTCACTGCGATGATGACCCCTTAGCGGAAGAAGCGAACTGGGCGGCGGCAAACGGCGTGATCGTGGTTGCGGCCGCGGGCAACAGCGGCGAGGGCGGAGAGGGCATCGCCACCCCGGCGTGCGGCTCGAGCGTCATTGCGGTCGGAGCCGTGGACGCTGCGGACGCCCGCCCGTCGTGGTCCAGCTTTGGGGCGCCACTCGATGTCGTCGCGCCGGGCGTCGGCATTCTCTCCCCGATACCGTGCGCAGTCGCCGGCACGTGTCCGGATGCCGGATATGCGCAGTGGAGCGGGACATCGATGGCGGCGCCGCACGTCGCCGGAGTGGCAGCGCTCCTGCTGGAACAGGAACCGTCCCTGACACCTCTGCGGATGTCACAGCTGCTCGCCGCTACCGCAAAGGACGTGGGGGCTGCCGGCACAGATGCGCTCTACGGCGCGGGACGCATCGATGTCGCAGCCGCATTCCAGAGGCTGTGGGGAGGAGGGACAAGCTCCAGCGCCAGTAGCATCAGTCAGTCTAGTCTCTCGAGCGAGAGCGTATCGAGTGAACAGAGTAAGAGCAGTGTGCAGAGTTCTTCGGAGAGTAGTGCCCAGCGCTCATCGAACGGCGCAGTGCACGAGGAGGAGAAGAGCGGTGAAGAGGAAGCGGAGGAAGAGAAAAAAGAGAAAAAGAAAGAGAACGATGAAGATGAAAAGCATGAGAGGCATGGCCCACCGCCGCATGCACAGAACCGCAAGCATGAGAAGAAAGAAAAGGAAAAGGGGAATCGCGGCAAGTTTGACTAAATTCTAAAATTAATGTAATATAGCACGTACATCCCACACACACCTATGGCCAAGCATCTTCGCGTCCGTGGACAGCATGTCGTGCTCTCCCTCTGGGCATTCGCCGCGCTCTGTGCTGCACTCACACTCGCAAGCACGCTGGCACTCACAGGCTCTCCTCTCCTTGGACAGATGAGCTCAGACACAAGCGTCGGAGCGCCTGCTCAGATCTGGCCGGTACAGAACGATACCTCACCCCAGACAGCGCCCGCATTCAATGATGCGCAGAATGAAGCGCAACGGCGGCAAGATGCTGAGCGCACGCTCAAGGATCATGAGAAGAATCATCTGAACCGCGAGAAGGAACTGAAGCAGAATTTCAAGGGATCGAAGAATGGACCGAAGGTGGATACCACCGCCGCGAAAGCGGCGCTCACCGCAATGCAGCAGGCAGTCGGGAATCTCCGGATTCTCCTCGCCACAGGTTCCCTGGACAATTTTTGGGATGCCAACAGCGACATATCGGACCACTACAATGCGGTCCAGGACGCCTTCCAGGCGCTGTACGATAGCCAGACCTACGTGAACCTCGCAGGACGGTTCACGGATCTCAAGCGTCAGCTGAAGCAAATGAAAGGCGAGATGAAGCGGGTGGGAAAGGAAGCGAAGGGGACTCCTGAATTCGCCGCACTCGAGACATTCGTCAAAACATACGAAAGCAACCTCGCCGCTGCAGAAGTGCAGTACCCACCACTCGCCACTGCCGATCCCGAAATCGTTCGCGATTTTGAATCGGATCTCAACGACAACCTCTCCTCGCAGGAATTCTACGACAAACTGCAGGACGTGAATGACCTCGCTAATACGCACCGCATGACGAAAGAAGCACAGCGCTGGCCCAAGGACGCCGAGAGGAATTACAAGCAAATGTCGAGGGAATGCAAGCGCACGAAGTGCAAAGGCAAGGCGGCGGAAGGAACGTTGAACGCGTACAAGAGCTTGATCGAGCAGCTGAAGACTGCCGTCGCGCAGAAAGACCCGGAGACGGCATCCGATAACAAAAGCGATCTCGATGAGTTGAACAATACATTCTGGGAGCAGATACAGGAGGTGTATATCGAGACCGATCTCAAGAATCTCAACCGCACAGCCAAAGACATCGGGAGGATGCTTCAGGAAGCCCAAAGGGAAGCCAAAAGGGGAGTAAAAGCGAGAATCAATGCTGCGACGTTGCAGCAGATTGAGACAGGTGTTGCGAAGTTCAATGTTGAAGTGGAAACCGCGAACGCATTATTCAAAGCCGGTAATGTTGAAGGTGCACGAGACGCGAAGGATGAAGCATTTGCAACCTCCAATGAGCTCCAGAATCTCTTTGCACCGCTTCGTGATCGCGGCGGCGATGACGGCGGCCCGGAGGACATGAATGACATCCTGAGAGACATCTCCGACGGCCTGAAGAACATCGATGCTGCGCTCACGAAGGGAACGACCTCCACAGAGACCGCGACGTTCTGCCGCGACCTGTTCAATCGGGCCCGCGGGATTGTCCAGAAGGTCCTGGACGCGGAGAAGAGCGGAAACGAGGCTGCGATGCAGCAGTCCGGGGTAGAGCTCCGGGGCATTGGCGATGAAGTCGACGCACCCCAGTCCAGGTGTGGGGCATTTATGAACGATTAGAGCATCGCGCTCAGCCGGGCCTTCTCCCCCTTCGGAATCTCCAGCGTGGAGACAACGCGCCTCAGTGATTCCTTCGTCACTCTCTCCCCCCGCGTCAGCGCCTTGAGCTTCTCGTACGCGCCCGCAATGCCGTGCTTGCGGAGGACCATTTGAATGGCTTCGGCAACGACTTCGGGGTGGGCATCCAATTCACGTTTGACGGCCGCGCGATCAACGCCGATCTTCCCGAGCCCCTTCATGAGGGACTGCACAGCGAGCAAATGATACCCGAATGCGACGCCGACAGAGCGCTGGACCGTCGAGTCACTGAGATCGCGCTGGAGCCGGCTGATCGGGAGTTTTTCCGCGAAGTGACTGAAGAGTGTATTGCTGAGTCCCAAATTGCCTTCGGCATTCTCGAAATCAATCGGGTTGACCTTGTGCGGCATAGCGGAAGATCCCACTTCCTTCTTCACGACCTTCTGGCGGAAGACGCCGCGGGAAATGTACATCCACATATCGCGGCTGAAGCCGATGAGGATAGTACTGATACGCGACATCAGGTGACTGAGTTCCGCAAGATCGTCATGCGGATTGATCTGCGTGGTGAACTCGAGCGGGATCAGACCGAGGCTCCTCACAAACCGCTGCCGGAAGCCCTCCCAGTGGATCTCGGGATACGCTGCACGATGAGCGCCGAAGTTCCCCACTGCTCCCCCCAGCTTCCCTTGCATGTGGAACTTCTTGAGTTGATCGAGCTGTCGGCCCAGGCGAGATGCGAAGACCATCATCTCCTTCCCAAGCGTCGTCGGCGTCGCGGGCTGGCCGTGGGTGAGGCTGAGGAGGCGAATGTTTTTGGTCGACGTGGCGAGTTTTCTGAGGTCACTGAGGAATGACTGATTGAATGGCTGAATGGTTTGACGGAGGGCGCGGTGAATGAGGATGCCGTACGCGAGGTTGTTCACATCTTCACTGGTGAGACCGAAATGGATAAATTCGAGCGAGTGCTTAAGTCCCGGAATCTGCGCAGATTTCTCCTTCAAATAATATTCCACGGCTTTCACATCATGTTTCGTCACCCTCTCGATCCCTTTGATGCGTTGATAGGCACGGTCATTGAAATATTCCGCAAGCCCTAAGAGCGCCTTCTCCTGCGTGCGATTCACCCTCTTCAACTCGCGCACTCCATCCAACTGCGACAACGCGATGAAGTATTTCACTTCGATTTCCACGCGCGCCCGCATGAGCGCCTCCTCGGAAAAGAACGGGCGCAACGCATCGACGGACTTCGCGTAGCGGCCGTCGAGCGGGGAGAGAGGCTGCATTGGAAGACAGTATAGCGCAAATTGTCATGCTGAGCGAAGCGAAGCATGGCTCAAGATCAAGGAATTTTCATGATTCACGGTGCGTTGGGTGTGGACTCTTCAGTTCCGTCTGCTTTCTCTTCGACGACATCCTTCACCAACTCCGACTTCACTCCCAACTCCCTCGCCTTCTTCTTCTCAATCTCCTTCCCCTCCTCGCCATCGAAGACTTCGAGAAATTCTTCAACGGTGAGGGTTTCTTTCTGCAGGAGGAACTTCGCCAGTTCGTCGAGCTTCTGGCGGTGTTTGATCAGGAATCCCTTCGCGCGGACGTACTGCTCGCTGATGATACCGCGCACGTACTCGTCTATCTTCTGCGCCAGGGCGTCGGAGTAGTTTCGCGACATGCCCGGATCGACGCCCAGGAACATGGTCCCCTGCTTCTCGCCGTAGGTGACGAGTCCGAGCGTATCGTCCCCCATGCCGAACTTCATCGCCATGTTGCGGGCAATTGCCGAAGCACGTTCGAGATCGTTGCTGGCACCCGTCGTGACTTCGTTGAAGACGATCTCCTCCGCCGCGCGTCCACCGAGGAGGCCGCAAATCTCGTCGATGAATTTGCTCTTCGAGGTCGTGTACTGGTCTTCCTGCGGCAGGAACCACGTGACGCCGAGAGCCGACCCGCGCGAGACAATGCTGATTTTGTGGAGCGGGTCGGAGTGCGTGCAGAGGTGCCCGACGATGGCGTGGCCGAGCTCGTGGTAGGCCGTGATGTCCTTTTCGTGCGGCGTGAGTTTGCGGGACTTCTTCTCGGACCCGATCGTCACTTTTTCGACAGCATCGACGAGATCGCGCTGCGTGACCGCGGGTCTCTTGCGCTTGGCTGCGAAGATCGCCCCCTCGTTCATGATGTTCTCAAGATCGGCACCGGTGAGCCCGACCGTCTGCTTGGCGATCTCGCCGAGCTTGACGTTCTTCGCCATCTTCTTGTTGCGCGCGTGGACCTCGAGGATCTGCTGACGCGCGGCGAGATCGGGCTTGTCTAGGAAAATGCGACGGTCGAAGCGACCCGGACGCAGGAGCGCGATATCGAGGACGTCGGGGCGGTTGGTCGCGGCCATGACGATGACGTTGGTTCCCTGCTCGAAGCCGTCCATCTCGGTGAGAATTTGGTTCAGTGTCTGCTCGCGTTCGTCATGGCCGCCGCCGAAACCCGCGCCGCCGCGCTGGCGGCCGACGGCGTCGATCTCATCGATGAAGATGATGCACGGCGCGTTGCGCTTGGCTTTGGTGAAGAGGTCGCGCACGCGCGACGCGCCGACGCCGACGAACATCTCGACGAATTCGGAGCCGGCGATACTGAAGAAGGGAACTCCGGCTTCGCCCGCGACCGCGCGCGCGAGGAGGGTTTTGCCCGTTCCCGGAGCGCCGACGAGGAGGACGCCCCGGGGAATTTTCGCGCCGATGTTCGTGTACTTGACGGGATTCTTGAGGAAGTCGACGACTTCCACCAGATCTTCCTTCGCTTCCTCCGCGCCGGCGACGTCGATGAAACGCGTTTTGACCTGTCGGGCATCCGCGATGCGCGCTCGGGATTTGCCAAAGGAGAGTGCGGTCGACTGGCTGCGCGCGATGCCGCGAAAGAGCCAGACTACTCCACCGATCACGAGGAGGAAGAAGAGAATGTCCGGCAGGATCGCCATGAGGAAGTTGCGCGTCTCCTGGTTCTCGATCACGACGACGGTGGGATTCTTCGGATCATTCCAACCAAGCTGACTCACCGTGTCATCGGCTTCTTTATAGGACTGAAGAACCGATTCGTCTTTGAGTGTCGCATACACGGTACTGTCGCGGATGAGAATTTCTTTGAATTCCTTCGCGGCGTAGCCCTGCGTGATGCGGCTCAGAGGAACCTCCTGCGCGCCCGTGAATTTCCGCTCGCTCTCCCACTGCGGATTGAGGAGGAAGGCGACGGAGAGGAACACGAGCAATCCGAAGAGGAGGACCGAGAGGAGCCACTGCTGGCGGCTGCGCTGGGGGGGGCGGTAGGGGGGCATCGGGCGGATATGGTAGCAGCGGGTAGAGTGTAGGTCATCTTTGATTGCTCCGTTTTCTTTCCTATACTCTCCCCCAATGCCCCCCAAAACCGCACACCCCTGGAAGCGCTGGCACACTCTTTTCTTGCTGGGCTTCGTCATCATCATTGCGTACCTGACGTACTTCCACCGCTACACCGAGCCGCAGGCACCGTACTGGGACGAGAACTACTACATCACCGACGCACAGCGAGAGATGAACGACATGTTCTACATGCAAATCCATCCGCCCATGGGCAAGCTCCTGATCGCATGGGGGGAGGAACTCTATACGCCGTTTGCCACGGGAGTGAACAACAGCTTCCGGCCACCCGCAACGACGGAGAATACGTGGTGCTGCATTCCGGGCAACGAAGGGCAACCCGGGCAGCCAGTGAACCTGGTTGGGGAATATTTTTCTCCCGGTGAAACATGCGCAAGAATTCCATCGGACGATGGTGGGAGTCTCTACCGGCCGTTTCGGCCGACCGCAGCGGAAACCGAAGCGTGTAAGGACGACGTGTTCCAGGTGAATACGAGTAACAGCCAGTTTCTCGATACCGAACACGCCGGCGAGTTCCCTAAGGATTTCGCCTTCGCCGGGTACAGGTTGTTCCCCGCGCTGCTCGCCTGGCTGGGTGCGCCGCTGCTCTTCCTGATCTTCCTCTTCATCACTCGCAATCCGCTCCTCTCGGGATTCCTGAGCTTCCTCTACATCTTCGACAACGCGCTGATCGTCCATCACCGGGGGGCAATGCTCGACGGCCCGGCGCTCTTCTTCATCATCCTGGCGATCTTCGCATTCTTCCTTGTACTGCGTTCTCGCGGACGATGGTGGCCCTTCCTGCTCTCCTCCGCACTCTTCGGCGCCGCGCTCGCGCTCGGGTTCACGACGAAATACCAGAACGCGATCATGGTCCTTCTCGTGCCCTTCCTCCTGTGGAAACTGTGGCCTTCAACGAGAGTTGCCAAGGGGGCGTCACCATCGGGAACGTCCCACCGGTACGATGTTCTGCATTTCCTCTGGGCATCCGCAGCAGCGTTCCTCTTCTTCTTCGTCGGCACTTGGCAGATCCACTTCGCGCACATGGTGACGATCAACCCAGCACTGAGTAGCGAGGGCTACTACCAGGCATCGCACCAGTACAAGACAATCCTCGCAGCGGGGAAACAGGGATCGCTGCTCTCATTCCCGGTGATGCTGCGCGATTCCTTCAGGTACGTCAGCGAGTACAACAAGGGCATCCCCAAGCTCGACCTCTGCAAGCCTGACGAGAACGGTAGTCCGTGGTTCCTGTGGCCCGTAGGAGCAACAGCCATTAACTACCGCTGGGAGACGCCCGACGGGCAGAAGTTCCAGTACCTGTACCTGGTGAGCAATCCTGTTGTCTGGTTCACGGGCCTCCTCGCCGTGATCCTCTCCATCGTCTACCTGTTGATGCCGGTATTCTCGACCCAGAGAACGCAGGCTGTCATCCCGAGTAGCTCGTCGCGGAGCGACGAGCGTACCGAGGGACGCTTCCTGATCCTCACCTTCACGACGCTCTATCTCGCCTACATGGCAGCGATGTCGCTGTTCGAGCGTGTGATGTTCCTGTACAGCTACTTCCCGGCACTCGTGTTCTCCTTCGTGCTCATCGCCCTTGTATTGATGGAACTCCGCGTCATTGGACGGTTGCGGCTGAGCGAAGAACAGAAAGTGATCGGTGTTGGAGTGCTCGCTGCACTCATCTTCGTCGTCTATCAATTCTTTCGCCCGCTCACGTACTACGAGCCGATGACCGACCGGCAGATTGCCCGCCGCGCGTGGCTGCCCATCTGGCAACTCCACTGCGTCAACTGCGGGAATGAGGGCCCATTGGTAAAGCACCGCTGTGAACAGCAGTAAAATGCTAGGGGATAGGAAGAACCGCTTGCAGCTTCCTCTTCCACTCGACTTCTTCAAGCGTATAGGGCTTTCCGTAGCCGGTACCGATCATCTCAGGATTCCGCGCGAGGAAGTGGAGGAAACTCGCGCTGAAGTAGAGATTCGAGAGCACGACCAGTAGAAGGAATGCGTGGACGAATGCAGAGGGGAAAAAGTCACTGCGTTTGGCTTTCTGGAGAGCCAGAACGAACACCAGTGGGACGAGCGGGTAGAAGATGATGTGGTACTGAGTATACGGCGGGGCGCCGATAATCACATATGCGACGACGAGCACGATCCAGATCACGGTGAAGAGGACGAGGATGCGATCCGACGAATCCATGGAGGAGAGATGTCGCCAAGACCGAATTCTCCGGATGGCATCCCGCAACAGATAGGGAACAGCCGCCACGACGCCGAAGGCGTAGGCGAGGAAGAACACGGTCGGGAACGCAAGCCGGTAGGTGGTCGAGAAGAGGGCGTACGCCTCACCGCCGATCTGGACGGTGAATTTGAGTCCACTCGTGGCTGCGACGGTCCACGAGAGGTGATCGAGGACGTCCTTGGCATTCAGCATCTCTCGGTTGCCCCGGAGGAAATTCAGAAGATTTTCGAACGAGAACTCCGCCTGATGGAGTACGTAGGGGACGTAGAGCAGAGCGAACAGCAAGAGCCCGCCGGCGAGATCGCGCTGTCGAACCTTCACGCGGAAAACGTCGAGGAAGATAAAGAGGATTATCGGGATGAGCCATGCGATCAGATGTAGCTGCGTGAGCGCCGCGAGAGAGAAAAAGAGGAGATACACCTGCCATGGTCGATAGTGTCGCATCATCGCATGCAGCGACCAGTAGAACAGGATGAGAAAGAGGATCATCACGTCCTGCGGCCAGAGTTTCCGGGAGTACAGAATCGCCCATGGAGCCGTCGCGAGCAGCGCCGTCGTCCAGAGGGCGATATCTGCGGAGAATGCGCGCTTGATGAAGACGTAGAGCAGCAGCATGCCGATGACGTTGAGCGCGGCAACGAAGGCAGTGACGAGGACGGGGTCACTCGTGATCACCGCAGGGAAGGAGAGCAGCCACACGAAGAACGGCGGATTGAAAAGTCCGACGGACGACGGAATGCTGGCTTTCACGAATTCGATGCCATGCGCGTTGCGGTATGCGCGGACAAGAACATCAAACTCATCGGCTTTAAACTCCATCAAAGGAAGATGCACGAACCGCAGCAGCAAACCCGCGAGGAGTGCCGCCCAGAGAACGCATCGGAAGACACCCGCGTCACACGCCGCCCGGATCCACCATCGTGGCGAGCATCGGGAAATGATGATCTTCCACCATGCACGCAGCGTCTTTCGGATGCTGAGGAACGGAACGTTCCATCCCGCGAAGGATACGACCGGGAACGTGACGCGCAGACCGTTCATGATGAACGCAGACGCTCCGCAGACGACGATCGCCCAGAGGGCCATGCTCCATCCACCAGAGAGTCCCAATGCGCTTCCTGCATTCCACGCCAGTTTCCCATTGAAGAATTCCCGCGGGTAAAAATCGAACAGCGGCTGATGGTACTCATTGGGCGGCGCGGCATTGATGAACGTCGCAATGCTGACGAGGAGAATCGACATTGCAGCGAACGTGCTTCCAGTGAGCGGCAACGCGAGGAGACCGAAGGCCGCCGGGATCGCGAGGAACGGCACTGCCGGGGAAAGGTGCCGGGGACCGAACGCGAATCCGCCGTCCCAGTAGGCATAGCTCGATGCGAAGAGGACGTACGCGAGCGGGACGAGGAATGTCAGCCAGAAGAGCCGCCGTGACTGTCGGTAGACCGCCGGATAGCCGATGAACGCGGAAAGGAGGAATGGCGACCAGAAGAAGAGCCCGCGGAACTGGCCGAAGAGGAGATCGCGCACCGCCTCCCCGCGGGGAAGCGTGACGCCGAAGAATCCGTCCTGCATGCCCGGGAAATCGACGCGGCCGTACCCGAGCGCGAGCGGCGACCCGGAGACGGCCCAGTTGTACGCGGGAATCGAGAGGAGCGGGAGGATCGATCCGGCGACGAACCGTGCCGCGCTCCTCCATCCACGCAGGCATGTGAGCACGAAGAACAGGCCCGCCGCGATCGCGGCGGGGTACTCGGAGGAAACAGCGAGGCCGCAGAGAAATCCCAGAAGGTATTCATATTTCCATGCCGTGCGGCCGGCGTGTTCGATGGCATCAAATATCCACAGCGCAATCGCCAGTAGTCCCATCGTCGCCCCGTGCGAGAACATCATCGTCGCGTAGGGGAACGGCAATGAACCCAGGAAGACGGCGAGCGTCGCGACGAGCGCGAGACGCGGATCGATGCGCTTGCGCAGGAAGAGGAAGAGACACAGGCCTCCGAGAGCGGCGAGCAGGCCGACCGATCCAATCGTCGTCAGGCGTTCGGAGATTTTCCACCCCATCCCCCCGTCGATATCGATGCCGGAGAGACTCAGCACTCCGTACGAGAAGAGGAAGGCCGGCGCGGCGATGAGGATCATGCCGGGCGCTTTTTCGCTGTAGAAGTGGCCGCCGAGCTTCTCCTTGTCCCCAGTGTTCGCCTCGTACGCATCAATGGAAACGGTGTGCTGAACGATGAGGGCGTGCAGCACATCGAGACGCGAATTCTGGTTCCATCCCCATCCCTGGTTGATGTACGCGTACGAGAACAGGAGGAGAACGAACACGGCAAGAGGAGTGCGTCGATCGACTAACATTTCGCGGAGTGTAGCACCGCAGTGCGCGACTCGTATCATTCTCCCGGCGAAAATCCAGCGCGTTCAGCAGACGCATGATCAGCGAAGTACACCCGATTCTCCGGCGCTAGGCGCATCGCGCTCGCGGAGACGACGGGGTAATACTTTTTCCCCCTCTTGGAAGCGACGAAGTGCATGCCCGCGGGAACGTGGACAGTCGTGACATTCTTCAGGAAATCTCCAGCGGGGACACGGAACGATCCGCTGGCACCGGGAACGATCATCCGCTCACCGAGGAATACGCGGACGCCGCCGCGTGCCGTCCCGATGACGTGGCCGTCTTCGACTCCATCGATGGTGACCACCGGAACCTTTTCTCTTGTGTCCGGCCGAAGAACCGTTGCGGGTATGGGTGCAGCGGTCGTCCGGATGATCATTCCGATCAAAATTCCAAGAATCAGCGAAAGCAAGATTGCGAGAATGATGAGAGCAGTGGTTGATCGCACAGGAGAAGGACGAAGAGTAAGAGAATAAGAGAATATTAGGAACGATTGCGGCAGGCTCTGATGAGACCGGAGAGGATACGCGCGACTTCATTCGACAACTGAATTGCCCTCTGAGCCCGCTCTGGAGTGACAAATTGCAGGACCACTGCGACGTAGAGATGCGCCGTTGTTTCATTACATTCTCCTCTCGCAATCGTGTATTTATTCGCCTTGTCCGGGAACGTGAATCGCCCAAATCCTTCAGCAATATTCGCCATAATGCTTCTAGTACACGAACGTAGCTGCTTCGTCAGTGCTCGCTGTTCACTGCGAGGAAATTGCTCCATCAGCTCATGAACTTCGGTCATCAGCTGCATTCCCAATTGCCACGCCTTGAGATCGATGAAGGAGTCCATGCTATGAGTCTCATGGATCAACAATCGCTCTGAAAGAGGGGCATGAACATTTCATATTTTGGAAATGCATTTTTTCCTTTTCAGAAAACCAAAATCGAACGTTCCACAGGGTGGCAGAACGCCCGTCTCAAGTCCCTATTATTCTCTTACTCTATTACTCTCTGGCTTTGGCTTCTCGTTGCCAATAGCGTGGAACATCCTCCCCCGAGGTTCCTCTTATTCTCTTACTCTATTACTCTTTGGCTTTTGCTCCTTGCCATCAAAAGCATGGAACGGTCTCCCCATGGCCTCCCGTCCCAGCCCCAATATTCCAGCCCCATCCCCAGATCCCGCTATTTCTTCGATGATACCGAAGACGAAGACGCCTTTTTGGACGAAGTCGCCGCCGAGGATACCATCGCCTTCGCCGACGCTTGCACCGATCCCTGCGCAGCAGCAGCAGCAGCAGTGGGCTGAATCTGCACCGGTACGACATCGATGATCTTGTCGGCGACGGGATCGTAGAGAATCGCGCGATCCGCGGTGACGATCAAGTGGTCGCCGTTCTTGGCTTTGTTGTAGAAGACGTTCCGCGTGCGGAGTTGGTTGACGTCGACAATCGTCGCGACCGTGGGATCGACGTCGCCGGGAATGGCGAACAGCCGACGGACCTTCGTGACAATCTGCTTGGCTGCTTCACGGTTCTGTGCCTGATTGCCGTTCTGCTGACCGACCTGCATGGAGAGCTGCATCAACTTCTTCTCCGCCTCGCGACGACGAATGTCGAGGAAAACGATGAGACCGATGAGGCCAAGGACACAGAGGAAGCCGAGGAATTTGCCGAAGGCAGAGGACGAGGATGGAGCGTTGCTCATGGAACAAGGGGAAACTTGGAGGGAATGGTAATCTACGTACAACGTATGATCAATCCCGAACTCGTGCGGCCCTTTCTGTACACCACCCTGGATCGGACGGACTTCACTGGCCTCGGAACGAAGTATGCGGGAAAAGTGCGCGATGTCTACACGAAACACGAGCGTGTTATCCTCGTCTCCACCGATCGGCAATCGGCCTTCGATGTGCAATGGTGCGCGATCCCCCTCAAGGGCCAAGTGCTTAATCAGCTAAGCCATTGGTGGTTCGACAACGTGAAGGACGTGATGCCAACGCACGTGATCGGGGCTCCCGACCCAAACGTCACGGTCGCAGAGAAGCTGAAGATGATCAAATTTGAAGTAGTTGTCCGGGCGTACCTGACGGGCTCGACCTCTACCTCGATCTGGGTGAATTACGAGAAGGGGGTGCGGAACTTCTGCGGGAATGTCCTCCCCGACGGCATGAGGAAGAATCAGAAACTCAAGGACATCATCTTCACGCCGTCAACGAAACCCGAAACGGGCCACGATGAATCGATGAGTCCGGAAGAATTGATCGCGCTCGGCGTGACAAATCGCCCGGAGATCGACCGCATTCAAGAGTATGCCTTCGCGCTCTTCCGCCGCGGGCAGGAGGTCGCTGCCAAGCGCGGTCTGATTCTCGTCGATACCAAGTACGAAATGGGCTATGACGCCGAAGGTATCCTGCGCGTCGGCGACGAAGTGCACACGCCGGATTCCTCGCGCTACTGGGTCGCTTCAACGTACGAGAAGCGCCTTGCGGACGGAAAAGAACCGGAATCGCTGGACAAGGAATTCTTCCGTTTGTGGCTGCGGGAACAGGGATATACCGGAGATGACGGCCCGAAACCCGTCGTGACCGACGACGTGCGCCTGATGCTCGCAGCCAAGTACATTGATCTCTATGAAAGAATGACCGGAGAGAAATTTGAGATTCCGGAAGAGGCGGATGTGATGGGGAGAATTCGGAGAAATCTGGCATCGTACGTGAATGCCTCATG
>CAZLYW010000016.1:0-5818 GCA_964563915.1 uncultured Candidatus Peribacteria bacterium
AGAACGCCAGATTGCGGATCTGGAAGTCGTAGGTTCAAATCCTGCCGGGCGCACCATTCGACTCGCCAGCCGCTGCGCGGCGAGGCTCGCTCATGGTAAACCACGAGTACTATTTACAAGCGAGTCGAATGACAGTGAGCGAAGCGGAGCCGCAGCGTAGCGAAGTCGAACTGCCCCGCTTCCACCAACCTTCGTGGGGCTTTAGCTCAGCTGGCTAGAGCGCTTCCATGGCATGGAAGAGGTCAGGGGTTCGAATCCCCTAAGCTCCACCAATAATACGTTCGATTTTTTTCAGCGTGTCTTCAACTTTCCCCTCTACATTCTTCACCTGCGCTGCGCAGAGCCCCGCGTAACCCAATTCCTTCTCCATGCTCGCGATGCGGCGTTTGAGCTCTTCGCCCTCGATTGGAGCGCGTCTGGTGATGTGCGCGATCAGCTGCTCTTTGCTCTCCGGAAGAATGAAAATTGATTGGAGGAGATACTTCGACTGGTTTCCGGAGAAGAGTTCATGATTTCGGATGGAATCGAATCCTTGCACGTCCACTTCGCGCACGACGATCCTGCCGGCGTCGATCGGCGGAATAATCTCGTCCACGAGCGTTCCGTACCGTGCTCCCGCGTGAACCGTCGCCCATTCGAGAATGTTCTTCTCCTGGAGTAATTGATCGAACTCCGCATCAGTCACAAAACGGTACAGATCATCGCCTTCTTCTTCCCGTCGAGGGCGCGTCGTGGCGGAACGGGGAAAGATGAATTCGGGGTGACGTTCTCTGAGCATCTTCAACAACACGCTCTTGCCGACGCCGCTAGGGCCAATGATCAATACGAGCTTTCCCTTTGTCACGGTGGTGATCCTAGCGGGGAAAGCGCCGTTGTAAAAAGCCGGATTTTCGGCTATAATATGAGGATTTGTTCATTCACAACTCCTTAGCCCAACGAGGCAGTGAGAGTTGAGTGATGATTCCACTGAGCTTGTTCTGAGCCCTTCACTTCGTTCAGGACAGGCTCCGCGAAGGATCACCCCTCACCCCTCCCTGCCTCTCCGTAGCGCCCTCCACCTGCGAAGGTTCGGGGACGACTCGCTACACCGAGGTTCCCTCCTGCTGAGCTTGTCGAAGCATGGAGGGATCTTCCCTTCGCATCTCCTTACGCGGATCGCATTGCGGTTCGTGTCCCGATGCGGAGAATACAAACACACACATTCCAACTCCCGGAATTCAAACGGGAGTGCCGATGCCCGAGCACTCGGGCTACCACCCCACTTCGCTCCTCCGGAGCTTCGAGGGGGTAAACAAAAACAGACACGAGCCGGCGTACTCCCGATTGCGCCGAAAGGGTAGGGAGCTACGGCGCTAGTCAACGCCGTAACCCCCGCTGCTCACTCCTCACGGAGCGTAGCGGGGTTTTTTGTATCCTGACGAGAATGACGAATGACTAATCATTAATGAAAGTCCGAAGATTTCAATTTTCAATGATTTAATGACTTTGAGTATTCCTTTGTGATTCGTCATTGGTCATTGCCTGTATACTCGTGCCATGCCCCGAACAAAGATTGCAATCCTCTACGTCGGCGGTTCGATCGGGATGGTCATGAACCAGAAGACCGGGCGGATCGAGCCGATGGAGTCGCTCTCGATGATCCACCGCGCGATCCCCGAGATGCAGCGCGAAGTGAGCCTGGAATTCTTCTCGATCGCGAACGTGGGATCCTCGGAAGTGACGCCCGATCACTGGGTCGAGATCGCAGAGAAGATCGAAGAACTCTACGAGGATTTCGAGGGCTTCGTCGTCATCCATGGGACGAATACGATGTCCTACACCGCGTGTGCGCTCAGCTTCGCGCTGCAGAACCTCCGCAAGCCTGTGGTCCTCACCGGCGCGTTGCTGCCCATCAACGACATCGCCGGCGATGGCCGCATGAATCTGATCTTCGCGATCCGTACCGCGCAGCTCGATCTCGCCGAAGTCTGCGTCTGCCTGGGACCGAAAGTGATCCGTGGTACGCGTGCGAAGAAGGTTGACGAATCGCTACTGCAGACGTTCGACAGCCCGCGCTTTCCCGCGCTCGTCGACTTCAGCACCGACGTCCACCTGCACCCGTGGCGCATGGTACGTCGCAAGCGGACGCTCCTCAGTCGTGCGACATTCGATTCAAACGTCGTCATCGTCCACCTCACGCCGGGGATGCCGCAGACATACCTGGACGCCATCCTCAAAGCCAAGCCGCGCGGCCTCCTGATCCGCGCGTTCGGGCCCGGCATGGTCAGCGAGCACCTCTTCCCGTGGCTGCGACAGGTCAAGCAGGAGGGCATTCCCATCGTCATGATCTCGCAAACGCTGCGCGGTGCGGTGGATCTCCATCGTTACCGCAAGCAGATGACGATGGAGGGGCTGGGCATCATCTCGGGCAAGAACATGGGACTCGAGTGCGCGACGGTGAAGTTGATGTGGGCGCTCACCCAAGCGAGTACGCCGCTTCGATTGAGAGAGTTGATGGAAAGGAATTTGGTGGGGGAGTTGGATGAGTGAGTATCGGAGCACTACTTTTCTTGTTCGTCGTCCTCGTGCTTTTCCATCATCTTTTTCCCGATGATCGAGCCGATTGCACCGCCGATGATGAGGCCGACGATGACGCGCTCGATGAGCTTCTTCTTCGGTTTTTCCGAGAGACGGCGGAAGAGCCACATACGAAGCTATTCTACATCAAAGGGCTGTGTGTGGTTATTTTTTCTCTTGAAAATGAATCATGAATCAAGAATTATGAATCATGAATTGCGTTCGGGACCATGATTCATAATTCATGATTCAAAACGAATTTCGGGATACATCTGTATATGTCCAAAGACAATTCCCTGAATCTCTTTTAACTTTTCAGGCGACCGAGCTTCCATACAAATCGAAATACACGGGCTTGTGTTGCTCTGCCGTATTTCCGCCCATGCATATTCGCCAAAATTGATGCGTGCGCCATCAAGAGTGTTCACATGTTCATCGCCATAGATTTTTTTGAAGTATGCAGTAATTGCATTCATGATTTCCCCCTTCCTTTCGTCAGGACAGTATGGACGCATTTCTGGTGCCTGATACACACGTGGGAAGTCATTCATCAGCTGTGAAATGGGCATGTTGTTCTTCTGTGTTCGGATTGTGAGAATCCGTAGTGCCGCCGCAAGCGCATCATCGAATCTGTAGTAATCCTCTCCACAGAAAAAGTGTCCTGATTGCTCCCCTCCGAGCAGTGCATCGTATTCGCGCATTGCGTGCTCAACGTGGGAATGACCAACCTTACACATGACGGGAACGCCGCCCCACTTCTTGATTTCGGTCTCGAGGATGCTGGAGTTGCTGACGGTGAAGATCACGGGTTTTCCCTTGTGTCGTGACAGGTGATCTTGTGAGAGTAAAAGAAGCAAATAGTCGGATGGCCAAATGGCCCCTTTCTCATCTACCAGACCCAAACGGTCGCCGTCCCCGTCGAAGGCGAAACCCAGGTCGGCTCCACTCTCCTGCACCTTCGCCTGCAAGTCCTTCAGCGTCGCGTGCTTGCTGGGATCCGCCGGATGATTTGGGAAATTGCCGTCAGGTTCGGTGTAGAGCTCAATCACTGTTGCGCCGACCGCGCGGAACACGTCGCAATTCACCGGCCCCGCGATCCCGTTGCCCGCGTCGACGACAATTGTGCAGTCCTTCCCGACGTTCCTGAATGTGGATGCGAGGAAATCTCTGTACGGCGTGGTGGCATTGATCTCCGTTTGTGATCCTTCTCCAGTCAGGAAATCCTCCGCTTCAATCTGTCTCCGGAGCTTCTGCACATCATCGTCGCTGAAAGGCTCGGCGTCGCGAATCTGCAGCTTCAGTCCGTTGTCCTCCTTCGGATTATGACTGGCGGTGACGTGCATGCTTCCATCCGCTTTCCTTTCGCATACTGTGAAATAGTTCACGGGACTCGTCGTCGGTCCGGTCTTCCAGACGTGGCAGCCCGCATGCATCAATCCTTCGATCACCGCGGCTTCCAGTTCCGGCCCGTGCGTCCGCGCGTCGCGGCCCACGACGATATCGGGATGATCTTTCTTGTACATCCGCCGCAGGACCGTGCCGAACGCTTGCCCGATCTGCCGACAGGCGTCGGCGGAAAGCTGCGTGTGCGCCTTTCCGCGAATATCGTAGGCACGAAAGATGTGTGGGTCGATAGTCATTTCGTGATCCAGAATAGCAGAAGAAAGGCTTCCAGAAAGGAAAAGATCTTCGTTGCACGCGCGGAGGAGGGAAGGGTACCATGCAAGCAAATTCCCCCATCTCCCTATGGCCAAGTCCCTTGCTCATTCTACAAAGAAGAAACCCGTGGCAAAAAAGAGGTCTATGAAGAAGACCGCGATGAAGCGAACAGTGACGAAAGCGATGGGCAAGCAGAAGATCGTGAAGAACGTCATGAAGAAGGTCACGAAGAAGCTTGTGAAGAAAATTACTGCTGCCAAGAAGAAGCCCGCCACGGCAGGCATGGTCGGCAAAGTCGTCCACTACTACGACAGGATTGGTGTCGCGATCCTCGAGCTCACCGCTCCGATCATGGTCGGTGAGCTGCTCACCTTCAAACGCGGCCAGCGCGAGTTCACGCAGCCGGTGAGCTCGATGCAGATCAATCACATGCCCGTGGAAAAGGCGGGAAAGGGGAAAGTTGTCGGTATCAAAGTGGTGCAGGTGGCCGATGCGGGGACCGTAGCGTTGCGTGCGTAATTCCTTCAAGCGGAGCCTATGTCCATTTGTGGTTCCTGTAAGCGCGAAATCCGGGTCTGCGATGCCTGCGGAGGGCTCCTGTGCGCGCCGGAATGTCCGGATCGGGTGGAGGACGGGTGTACGTGCGGGGAGAATGAGGAGTCATTGAATGACGAGGAATAGGTCGCAGAAAATCACCAGGGACCAAGCATCAAGCACCAGATAATTCCGAATTTCGAAAATTATTTGGATGTTGGAATTTGGCTCTTGGTGCTTTTCTACGATACGCTTCGGTACTCCTATGCCTCCTATCAGCATCATCGGAGCATTGAACGTCACCCCCGATTCATTTCATGATGGGGGAAAATTCACGTCCGTCGAGAAAGCCGTGAAGCGCGCCGGGCAGATGCTCCAAGAAGGGGCGGACATCATCGAGATCGGCGGGGAATCTACGGGGCCGAAATCTGCGGATGTATCTCTGGAAGAAGAATTGCAGAGAGTCGTTCCGGTGATCCGCGCGATCAGGAAGAAGTTTCCTACTGCCGCGCTGAGTGTCGATACGTACAAATCTACGGTCGCGCAGTCGGCCATCGCCGAGGGTGCGGTCATGATCAATGACGTGACAGCCGGCCGTTCAGATGCTCAAATGTTCTCGGTCATTGCGCGGTCATTCGCGCGGATCGTCCTCATGTATGCCAAGGATCCGACGCCGCGGACGACGATCGAGGATCGGCAGTATGACGATGTCGTGAAGACAATCGTGGATTTTCTGCGGGAGCGGAAATCACTGGCAATGAAGAAAGGAATACCGGAAGACCGTATCATCCTCGATCCCGGTCTCGGTCACTTCGTCTCGAGCGATGCGCGATATTCCTTCCAGATCATCCGGCGCCTGCGCGAGTTCCAATCCCTCAGGTGCCCGATATTTCTCAGCCCGTCACGGAAATCGTTCCTCGCTGGTCGTGAGAATCTGAAGACGGGCGATCGGCTGCCGGGAACCATCGCCGCGTCGTCCATTGCAGTCCTCCATGGGGCAACATATATCCGTACCCATGATGTGACGGAGGTAGGGAGAGCGTGTCGAATCGCCGGGAAGATCCTAAAT
>CAZLYW010000016.1:5918-8830 GCA_964563915.1 uncultured Candidatus Peribacteria bacterium
CTAAGTCCTAAACCCAAAGCAAATTTTTATTGCACGCCGGGGATGATCACGAAATTCACCAACGCCAAGCTCAGCAGAATCACGACCGTCCCCATAGCCGCCCGGATCAGGAGGTCCTTCGCCTTCGTCGCCTGTTCCTCCTTGCCCATGCTGAGGACGTACTGGAAGCCCGCGTAGACCACGACGATCACGGCGATCATGCCGAGCAAGCCCATCACGTAGCTCACCGGAAGGAGGATCATCGCGAGGACCGGCGCGGGGTTGCCCGTGCTCGCGACGAACCCGTTGCTCAGGACGAAGCGGAACACGAGCAGGATGATGCCGAAGACAACGCCGAAGATGGTCTTGCGCATGCCAGCGATGCCCTCGTCGCTCGCCGATTGTCCGATGCTTTTGAGCGCCGAGAGGATGAGCATCATCACCGCGAGTGATCCGGCGATGACGAGTACCCAGTTCATGACACCGTTGACCTCGGCCGAGAGCAGGGCCGCTCCCCCCGCCATCGCTCCCTGCGGCACTTCGCCCGCACTGCCGTAGAACGCCAGCACGAACGGCTCGATCAGGTACGCCATGATGAGCCCGGCGATCGTTCCGCTCATCACTGCGCGCGCTTTGGTGATCACGTCGTCCTCCTGTCCGACGATCATCCGGTAGCCGAAGATGACGATGTTCAGGAGCCCCACGACCGTCAGGATGGGGCGGAAGCGGATGACGATTCCGGCGGCGATTTCGACGAAGCCGCAAGCGGAATTCCCGCCGCAGATGAATCCGCTTGGCATCAAGAACGGCAGCGCTCCTCCCACCATTTCCACAACCTCGTACGGGCCGACCGGCTGGGCGAACGCCGCGGCGGGCGCGACGAGTGCGATGGCCGGCGGGAGGATGCGGAGTGCGCGCATGGATTCAGAGGAAAATGAAGGCGGTCACGAGGGCGTACGACGTCAGCACCACGATCAGGCCGACGATGCTCGTCTTGATGATGCTCTTCGCTTTCTCCTTGAGCCCCTCGTCGACGGAGACCATCAGGAGCACGCCGGCTGTGACGATCGCAAGGACCGAGAGCACACCGAGGATCATCAGCAAGTAGTTGGCGATACCCGCGATTTCGACGGCGATCATGCTGGAGCTGCCGAAGCCAGGGAGCACCGAGATCACGATGACGTTCGCCAGCATGATGATGCCTGCGCCGATGAACCCGGCGACAAAGCGCTTCTTCGCTTTATCCACTTGCTCCTGCATCCCCTGCGACGTGATCAGGCGGAACGACTGCAGGACGATGTTCACCATCAGCGTCACGGCGATGATCAGCCTGAAGTAGATCACGATGTTGCCGATGCCCGCTTCGACGACCCCCGGGTTCACGAGTGCCGCCCCGGTATCGACGGGCGAGAATGCCGTGACGAACCAGCGTGCGAGTCCGATGATCGCGAGACCCGTGATGATGTAGATGTACGACGTGCGCGATTCGGTCACCGTATTCTCCTGACTGCTGAATGCCACCATCTGGATCGATGCGACGAAGAGGCTGATGAGCGCGGCGGCAATGATCCCGACTTCCAGGGCCGTCACGATGCGGTCGAGCACGTAGAAGCTGAGGCCCACAGCGCCGCCCCCCGCGGCAGTGCACGGGACGATGCCACAGAGCATCATCACCGACGAGGCGTCGATGACGAACGCATGGGCGGAGGAGGGGAACAGGAGGAGCGCCCCAAGGCCGATAGTGGTGAAGAGACGTGTCATCAGGTTCCCCACTTCGCTCGGAGCTACGCGGGGCAAGAGCCCAAATCCAGTTATTATAGCAGAAAACATGCGAAAGTGATACACTTTCCCCATGCAATACTCCTCAACAGCCTCTCGTCCCCTCGCCCTTTCCCCCTCGACCGAATCGACCGTCTACGGCCTCTTCGCACTCGCGATGGGGCTGACGCTCGTGGGCGTCACCGTCGGCATCGAGTTCGCGATGCAGCTGCTCTCGAGTGGCATGGCGATGCTGCTTGTCATCGTCGAACTCGCCATCATCTTCACTTCCCGCTGGTGGATGGAGAAGTCGCCGCTGAATATCCTGCTGTTCGGCCTGTTTCCGCTGCTCTCCGGTATCACCATCACCCCGTACATTCTCTACGTTCTCCTGCAGTACGCCAATGGCGCCAGCATCCTCCTCAATGCGTTTGCGGCGACGACGTGCATGGGGCTCGCGGCAGCCGTCTTCGCGCGCACGACGCAGTGGAACCTGGGGGTCATGGGCCGCGGACTCTTCTTCGCACTGCTCGGACTGATCGCCATGGCTCTCCTCCAGCTCTTCGTCCCGAGTTTCCGGACGGGTCAGATGGAGCTCCTGATTTCCGGTGCGGGCGTGGTCATCTTCGGACTCTTCACAGCCTATGACATCCAGCGCGTGCAGCGGATGGCGCGTAGCGGCGCGAATCCATTTGTCCTGGCATTGAGTCTGTACCTCGATCTGTTCAATCTGTTCCTGTACGTTCTGCGATTCATGTTGGCGATATCGGGGAATAGGAGAAGGAGTTGGTAGTTCGAACGCGCTCGTTACTTCGTTACTTCGTAAGCTTTCACCAGGGTTTACGAAGTAACGAATGCACGAAGAAACGGGTACGTTTTTTGGCTTTACATCAACCAACTTGCCCATTAGGATCCCTCCGCAATGGGAAAGCGACCTACCCCAAAAAAGCGCAAAGCGAAGTCTGCCGGGCGGACGCAGCACAGTGTGTTCCTCAATGAGGAGATCGTGCGGCTGCGCAATCTGCAGAATTCTCCCTACGCCGGTCTCGTTCAACGGAAGGACAAGGCGGATAAGGCGCTGGAGAAGATTACGAGGGTGAAAGCATAGTCATCCTTCGCTACGCTCAGGATGACAATGGGTGCCATTCTGTTTAGTATGTCCGCATGGCCAGACG
>CAZLYW010000016.1:8930-15836 GCA_964563915.1 uncultured Candidatus Peribacteria bacterium
ACGCTCAGGATGACAATGGGTGCCATTCTGTTTAGTATGTCCGCATGGCCAGACGTCGACATCTATCCCGCATAGCAGTCATGCATCCCTCGATACGCTCGCCGCTCCCTTCGACTCGGCTCCCATTCGCTACGCTCAGGATGACAATGGGTGCCATTCTGTTTAGTATGTCCGCATGGCCAGACGGAGACATCTTTCGCGTATAGCAGTGATGCAGGTTTTGTTCGAGCGCGAAAAGCATCCGGGCATGCTCCCGCCCGAGCAAGCACTGAAGCAGAATGCCGGAGAACTCGGAGAGTATGACCAGGATTTCGCCTTGGCGCTCCTCGTCGGCGTGTTGGAGAAGGAGCAGGCAGTGAACGATGCCGTGCAAGAGCACGCGCCGCAGTGGCCGCTCGAGCGCATGGACCCGATCTCCCGCTGCATCCTGCTTGTCGGCGCGTATGAACTCCTCTTCAACAAAGATGCGCCTCCCGCTGTTGTGATGAACGAGGCGATTGAGATTGCGAAGGAATACGGGACGGAGGAGGGGGGGAAGTTTGTGAATGGAGTGCTCAATGCCATTGCACACGCCAAGTAACACGGATCGAACGCGCTCGTAACTTCGTGTCTTCGTCGTACCGTCTGCACGCATACGAAGTAACGAAGTTACGTGCGGGTTCGAAGCGTTTGGGATAATGCTACACTGGGTCCAATGAGTCACCCCGCCCCTCTCACCGACCTCGAACGCGCCATCGGCATTCACTTCAAGAAGAAGGATCTCCTTCGCCAGGCGCTCATTCATCGCTCCGCTGTCCGGGAGAGCCGGGCGTACGGCAATAACGAGCGGCTGGAATTCCTCGGCGATGCAGTGCTGGAGCTTGCGACGACCGAGTACCTCTTCCAACTGAGCGACAAGCCTGAGGGCGATCTGACGAATTGGCGTTCAGCCCTGGTGCAAGGGGAACACCTGGGGGAGATTGCCAACGATCTCGCACTCGGCCAGTACCTCTCCATGAGCCGCGGCGAAGAAGTCAGTGGGGGCCGCACAAAGGTCAGCACGCTCGCGAACGCCCTCGAAGCGGTCATCGGCGCGATCTACCTCGACAAAGGCTACGATGTCGCGAAGCGCTTCTGCGAAGAGTTCGTCCTGCGCGATCTGGATCGATTACTCGCAGCGGGCAAGCACCGCGACGAGAAGAGCGTGTTCCAGGAAGTGGTGCAGGAAAAGACGGGGGTCACGCCTCACTATCAGGTCATGGAAGAAGAAGGCCCGGATCATGACAAGGAATTCACGATGGCCGTCTACATTGGCGATGAACGAGTGGCCGAAGGGAAAGGGAACAGTAAACAGCGTGCGGAGCAGGCCGCGGCGAAAGCGGCGTTAAAAGCGAAAGGATGGAAATAACGTCAAACAATCAAACGAGGTCATCAGTGCGGGCATACCTGCCCGCGGAGCTAGTGGCCGCCGCCGTTTTTTTTGGTGAAATTCCGGTTTGTTCCACAGGGTCATAGAACGCCTAATTTGGTTATTTCTAAGCTAAAATACTCATATTGCAACAATCAATTTGTCGAGCGACCTCTTCCGGTCATGTCGACGTCCGGTCAGCATGATTGCATGACCCAGCGCCGTCCGATTATCAATGAGGAAATAATGTTCATCAACCAGAAAATTATCCTTGGTCATCGGCTTGCGGGAAATGGGATGTCATGGAATTGCCATGGAATGGCGATCCGTGGGATGAGAACCTGCGGTTCTGATCGCGGGCAGGTATGCCATCGCGGTTCGCGGGCCGGTATGCCCGTGCTGTTATCCCATTTTAATTTCGATATCCACTCCCGAAGGAAGACTCAACCCCTGCAGACTCTCCACCGTCTTGAAGGTCGTCTCGGTGAGATCGATCAACCTCCGGTGCGTGCGCATTTCGAACTGGTCCCGCGCGTCTTTCTTCACAAAAGTCGAGCGATTCACCGTAAACTTGCGGATGTGAGTTGGGAGGGGAATCGGGCCATGGACGATGGCACCGCTGCGTTCAGCCGTCTCGACGATCTTCA
Source organism: uncultured Candidatus Peribacteria bacterium (assembly GCA_964563915.1). Classification (GTDB taxonomy): domain Bacteria; phylum Patescibacteriota; class Gracilibacteria; order Peribacterales; family Peribacteraceae; genus JABFSS01. Next base: position 10,965 of record CAZLYW010000016.1, read on the forward strand.
TGGCGGCTTCGTCGATCACGGTGTGATCGAATGCGCTGAGACGGATACGGATTTTGGGTTGAGTCACCCCCTTCTTCGGTGAAGAAGCCGGTTTTGTTTCAAGAGCGACGGCGGCCTTCCGGCGAATGGAGGAACGAGCCGACGGGCGATCTTCGACCGACCCGCCCTTCCCTTTCATTTTCGGAGCCGCCGCCTTCTTGGAGGGCACCTTCTTCACCGACGGTTTCTTCACGGCGGGACTCATGGGTACCGGAAGGGAAAGAACAGGGGTGGGGATGGAGGATGGACAGGAATGCACGGGCGTCACCGTGTGACGCGCCCTTACTTCATGATCTTGGTCACTACGCCGGCGCCGACGGTACGGCCGCCTTCACGGATGGCGAAGCGGGAACCGACGTCCAAGGCGACGGGCTGGCCCAGTGTGACGACGAACTTGAGATTGTCGCCTGGCATGACCATTTCGACGTTCGCGGGAAGTTCAACGGCGCCCGTGACGTCCGTGGTGCGCATGTAGAACTGGGGCTTGTAGCCCTTGAAGAATGGTGTGTGACGGCCGCCTTCTTCTTTCGTGAGAATGTACACTTCGGCCTCGAAGTCCGTGTGGGGCTTGATCGATCCGGGCTTCGCGAGCACCTGGCCGCGCTCGATATCGTCACGCTCGATGCCGCGGAGGAGGATGCCGACGTTGTCGCCCGCCATGCCTTCGTCGAGGAGCTTGTGAAACATTTCGACGCCGGTGCAGACGGTCTTCTTGGTCTCGCGGAGACCGACGATCTCGATTTCCTCATTCACTTTCACTTTGCCCTGCTCGATGCGGCCCGTGGCGACTGTGCCGCGACCCTTGATGGAGAAGACGTCCTCGACGGACATCAGGAAGGGCTTATCGAGCTCGCGCTTGGGCTGGGGAATGAAGGTATCGAGAGCGTTCAGAAGTTCCTTGAGCTTTTCAATCTGATCCTTGTCACCTTCCACTGCCTTCAGGGCCGAACCGCGGATGATGGGGGTCTTGTCCCCTGGGAAGCCGTACTTCGTGAGGAGCTCACGGATTTCAGTCTCGACCAAGTCGATGAGTTCGGGATCTTTGATCATGTCGATCTTGTTCAGGAAGACGACGATGTACGGCACGTTCACCTGACGGGCGAGCAGGATGTGCTCGCGGGTCTGGGGCATGGGACCGTCAGCGGCCGAGACGACGAGGATCGCTCCGTCCATCTGGGCGGCGCCGGTGATCATGTTCTTGACGTAGTCAGCGTGGCCCGGACAATCGACGTGCGCGTAGTGGCGCTTGGTTGACTCGTACTCGACGTGGGCGGTGTTGATGGTAATGCCGCGCTCGCGCTCCTCGGGAGCGTTGTCGATGTCGGCGTAGGCTTTCTTCTCCCCCTCCGGCGAGAAGTTCATGGAGAGAGCGGCCGTGAGGGTCGTCTTTCCGTGGTCGACGTGACCGATGGTACCGACATTCACGTGCGGCTTGCTGCGGTCAAACTTCTTCTGATCTGCCATAACGGGGTTGGGAAAAAGTGAGAAAAGGCTCCTACTAAAGCCAGAGTAGCCCTTTCGTGCCGCGGCAGTCTAGGGAATCCTGCTAAGGGACGTCAATAGTAAGAGGAAAAGTCACTCTCCAGGTGTCGGCGACAAAAGCGACACAGAGGACAAAAGGAACAAAAGATTTCCTTGTATTTCCCCCTTTTGTCCCTTTTGTCGCCTCTGTACCCTTACGCCTATGAACCGCAGAGAACGCACCCAGGCGTTCGTCACAGCTATTTGGGAGTGGTACTCCGTCCACAAGCGCACCCTTCCCTGGCGCGATCTCCCCGACACCGACCCCGTTGCCCGCGCGTACAAAGTCCTCGTCTCTGAAATCATGCTGCAGCAGACGCAAGTCCCCCGAGTGATCGTCAAGTACGGAGAATTCCTGGAACGATTCCCGACGATCGAGGATCTGGCGGGTGCGTCTAGTAAAGAGGTGCTGATTGCGTGGAGGGGGATGGGCTATAACAGGCGGGCGTTACGATTAAGAGATGCGGCTGCCTCGATTGTTGGCGTTTCGAACGACTCGTTACTTCGTAACTTCGTCGAACCGTCTGCACGCATACGAAGTAACGAAGTAACGAAGACACGATCCGCGTTTCCAACATCTATCGACGACCTCACTTCCATTCCGGGCATCGGTCGCTATACGGCGGCGGCGATCAGGAACTTCGCGTTCGGCATTCCCACGCCGTGTCTCGACACGAATATCCGGAGGATTCTCCATCGGACGTTTGTCGGGCCGGAGAATGCGGATGGGAGTTGGAGTAAAGATGATGAGTATCTGCTTCAACTTGCTGATGAAGTGTTGGAGGAAGCGACAAAGGGAACAAAAGAGACAAAAGTATCCTTAAAAAAATCGTCTGTCGCCTCTGTTCCCTTTGTTCCTTTTGTCGCTTCCGACTGGCATGCTGCACTCATGGATTTCGGGGCGCTCGTACACACCAAGAGGAATCCAAAATGGGAGATGTGTCCGCTCACGAAGAAGGGGATTATGAAAACTACGAAGAAGAATTATGAATTAAGAATGATGAATTATGGGAACCGGAAAGGAGACTCAAAAAAATCAGAGCCGGGACGCCATGTCGGTTCCACGTTCATTCCCAATCGGATCTTCAGGGGCCGCGTCATCGAAGCACTCAGGGATGCTCCAACAGGTCTCACACTCCATGGCATCGGCAAACAGGTTGCCATCGATTGGGATCCGGGTGAACATCGGGAATGGCTCCAGATCATCCTCAAGCAACTCACGCGTGAGGCAATGCTTGGGGTGAGGAGGGGGAGATACATGTTGGGATGACTGCAAGGGTGCGGGACTGGGAGTTATTTTGCCAGCTCTTCAATACGTCTTTCCCTGATTACGTTCACCTTGATCACGCCCGGGTACGTCAGCTCCGCCTCCACCTTCTTCGCGATGTCCTTGGCGAGCTTCTCCTGTGTCAAGTCATCGATCTTCTTGGTGTCGACGAACACGCGGACTTCGCGGCCGGCGGAGATGGCGAAGGCCTTGGAAACGCCGTCGAAGCTCTTCGCGACATCTTCGAGATTGCGCAGACGCTTGAAGTACTCTTCGATCGATTCCCTCCGCGCTCCCGGGCGGGCGCCGGAGATCGCGTCCGCGGCGGCGACCACGAACGCCTCGGGCGTCGCCATCGGGATATCTTCGTGGTGAGCCGCGACGCAGTGGATCACCTCGGGCCGGACCTTGAACCGTTTGCAGATCTCGACGCCGATCTCGACGTGCGTGCCGGTCACTTCGTGGTCGAGCGCTTTGCCGAGGTCGTGGAGCAGACAGCCTTCCGCCACCACCGAGACATCGGCGCCGATCTCCTCGGCGAGCATGCGTCCCAGGTGTGCCATCTCCACCGAGTGCTTGAGGACGTTCTGCCCGTAGCTGGTCCGGAAGCGCAGACGCCCGATGATCTTCAGTAAGTCCTGCGGGTAGCCCTGGATGCCAAGTTCCTCCACTGCGCGCTTACCGAACTCGAGCATCATCTTCCCCACCTGCTCCTTCATCTTGCCGACGACTTCCTCGATGCGCGCGGGCTGGATGCGTCCGTCCTGGATGAGCTTCTCCATCGCGAGCTTCGCGACGTAGCGGCGGGCGAGGTCGAAGCCGGAGAGGACGATGGCTCCCGGCGTGTCATCGATAATCACGTCGACGCCCGTCGCCTGCTCGAACGAGATGATGTTGCGGCCCTCCTTGCCGATGATCTTCCCTTTCATGTCGTCGCTCGGCAGTTGCACGATCGTCGCGGTCGATTCACTACTGACTTCCGACGCGTACCGCTGCATTGCCTCCGCCATCAGATTGCGCGCCTTCTCCTCCGCCTCGCCTTCCATCTCTTCGCGCTTCAGACGGATCTGCTCGGCGAAGTGCTCGGAGAATTCCTTCTCGAGCTCCGTCTGGAGTTGCTTGCGCGCCTCTTCCTGGCTCAGCTTCGCGGCTTTCTCCAGGGCCTCACGGTGCTTGGCCGCGGCCACCGAGACTTCCTGCTTCTCCGTCTCGAGCTCGCGCTGCAAGCTCTCCACGGACCCGCGCTGTTGCTCCACTTCCTTCACCTTCACGTCGAGCGCGCGCTCTTTCTCCTCTAGACGACCCTGTTCCTTCTCCAGCTTCGCCTCGAGCTCGGTTGCAGCGAGCCGGGCTTCGTTCACGATGTCTTTCGCTAGCGCCTTCGCTTCGCTTTCGGCGGCTTTGATCTGGTTTTTTGCGTCGTGCAACTTCGATTCGAGTTTGGAGAGTTCCCGTTCCTGCTCGTTGATCTGCGCCTGCAGCGCCAGGGAAATTTTCTTGCCCTTGGAAAAAAGGTACCAGCCAGCGGTCAAACCGAGGAGAAACCCGCCGATCACGACGAGCATCAAGATGGGGTTCAGCATGGGTCAGGGGGGGCCCCCATGGTGTTCACGAGCTCAGGCGCACCAATCGGTCATCAATGCAGGCGGAATCCTTCGCAATGCCGCATTGCCAAGGTCCGGGTGGTGGAGTCGGAGTGAAGTCATGGGAGGATGTATGGGAGGAGTGTACCCTTCGCTCCGCTCCCTTCGCAAGGCTCAGGGCAAACAGGCAAGCTGGGGTGTTCCATGGGGTCATGGAACGTCCAAACGTTGCTTCCTGAGGCCGAGAAGTCAGATTTCACAAAACCGATTTTTCGTCCGGCGTCTTCCCGCCGCCGTCGGTTGCGCCATGCTGCTTCTCTATGTCTTTCGCACGCTTTCCTCTGATTGCCTGCACTGCGGCATTCCTGCTCAGCGGACGGGCATATGCCAAACCGATCATCAGCGAAGTCCACTGGGCAGGGTCGGATCTCAGTACGAGTGATGAATGGGTGGAGATCTCGG
>CAZLYW010000016.1:15936-19824 GCA_964563915.1 uncultured Candidatus Peribacteria bacterium
CGACTGCGTGATCAGAACGGCCAGGTCATGGATCAGGTGGATGACGGCGTCGGCGCTCCGTTCGCGGGAATGAATTCGACGAGTCCGGTTCTCAAGGCGTCCATGGAGCGGGTCGATCTGTCTGCGCCTGGGGACGATCCTGCAAATTGGATCACGTCTGCGGAAATGGTCGGATGGTCAAATGGTCAAACAGTCATGCGGGGAACACCCGGATTTCCTCGATCAATGACTGAATCTTCTTCATCGACGTCTTCGGCATCGTCGGCTTCCTCGGCATCCTCGGCTTCACTCCAGTCGAGTGCATCATCCACCTGCCTTCTTGTCGACCCTTACTTCATTCTCCAATCCGGCGCGACGTCCGGCGTTGGCAAAGTGACATTGAATGTCCAACTCGGCACGCGCCAGGGTTCGCTGACTGGCGCATCCTGCACCGTCGATTTCGATGACGGGACACTTGCGAACAGTTGCAATCCGCCGTCGCACACGTACGACGAGCCGGGGACGTACGTGATCACGGCGGAGGTGAAGCATGCATGCGGCACCGTCACCCGCACGATGCCGGTCCAAGTGACGGGATCATCGTCGTCATCATCGCAGGAATCATCAACACCACGACCGGGGATGGCCGCACTGGAAACACCATCCAATGCATTTCCCTCTGCCGGTGGCAGCCCGTTTGTCATCACCGGCGTTCTTCCAAACCCATCCGGAAAAGATTCCGGCAGCGAATGGGTCGAAATCCGCAATGTCAGCAGCCAGACTGCGAGTCTCGATGGATGGACTTTACGTCTTCCCCATATGAAGAAAAGCATGTTCACGTTCGGTTCGGTAAGCTTCTTCCTGCACGAGAGCAAACGCTTCTCCGACCGTGATCTGGGGATGACGTTCGGGAACGCATCTGGAGAACTTTCCCTCATCACTCCCGCCGGCGAGACGGTCATCACTGTCGTATGGAAGGATGCGCGGGAAGGGATCACGTACGGCCCCGATCGTCCGTCGGCGCTCCCGACAGGCCCCGTCCGGGCCACAGTCCTCCACGTGATCGACGGTGACACGCTCGACGTCCAGATTCCGGGCGCCGGACGGCGCACGGAGCGCGTCCGCCTGATCGGTATCGACGCGCCCGAGCTCTCTGCGTCTGATGCCCGGCAAATGATGCTCGGACGACGGTCCGCGGAGTTCCTGCGCACGCTCATCGAAGGGGAAACTCTCACGCTTGTCTTCGGTCCAACGGAACGAGATTCCTACGGACGCCTTCTTGCCTACGCGACGACCGCGCAGGGCGACGGACTCCAGGAAATCCTCCTCCGCGAAGGAATGGCCTCGGTCTACCTGCGCTTCCAGTTCGCGAAAGAAGCGGAGTTCATCGGGTATCAGAGAGAGGCGCAGGAGGCCAATGCAGGAATGTGGGGCATCCTTCAGGGTTCCGAGTTACCCACCTTCGCCCAGCCTTCGCTGGAGCTTCGGCCGGTCTTCGACAAGGCTTCCTCCTCCGCCGAGGCTTCGGAGGACAGGTCGGTGGGTGGGCGGGTTGCGAGTTACGGGATGAGCTCCAGTATGACATTTGCACGAACAGAACAATCATCGCCCGCGGTTTTCGTTGCCACTGTTATTTCGGCGCAAAACAGTTCAAGTTCGCGAGCGAAATCATCGTCATCAAATAAAAGCAAGAGCTCATCGTCCAGACGCTCATCCGCCAAACCAAAGGCAGTGAAAGCATCACTGAAGCTGCCGGTGTTCTACAAGAATGTTCAAGAAGACGCGCCGAAAGAGATTCCCGAGGATCGTCCTAACTTTTCTCCATTACAGGATGACTTCCGCGAGTTGCAGATGCTCATCGAAGATCCGACTGTCATGCCATCCGAAGCATCATCATTTGACCAGCCGGAAGAGCGAAATCACGGTTCGGGACTTCCCTTGATCGCACTGGGCATCGCGATCTCGGGGACGGCTGCGGGGAGCGGGGTGGCGGGGTGGTGGTTGGCGCGGAAGCGCTGGTATCACAAATTGTGATACCTCATCCATCCTTGCATTTGTGTCTACAATTATGTACACTATAAGCACTCCATCTTCCTCCTCTCCATGCCCAAGACGCAGACGATCTCGGTCCGGGAATTCCGCCAGAATCTGTCCCTCTACCTCCGTGCGACGGAGATGAAGAGAGTCCATTTCGTGGTGACGAGGCATGGGCGGCCGATCGCAAAGATGACTCCCGAGAAGCCCAAGAAGACCCAGAAGCAACTCCGGGCGGAATTAATCAGCGATCTCCGAAAGGCGGAAGCGCAGATCGCAAGGGGGGAATGGTACACGACCGAAGAACTCCGCAGGAATCTCGGTCTTCCGCCTTCGCCCTTCAGTGGTCGCAGAGCGCGCAAGACGAACTGAATCGATTACCGCACGATGCCCGCAATCGTGTCGTCACAAAAATGGAATGGTTTGTCCTACAAGAACATCCTCTCTCTTTCGGGAAAAGACTGTCCGGTACAGCGATGCCGCGCTGGCGCTTTCGTATAGGCGACTATCGCGTGATCTATGGGAGCCAAGCCGAAGGACCTTCAATTGAAGCCCAAAATCTGCTATACTGTACAGAAACCCTCATGCACACATACACCAATGTTTTCGGGAGATTCCATGCGTGGTCAGAAAGGCGGCTGGCGTGGCTGAAGCTCGGGACACCGACGCCGGACGAGCAGCAACACGAGGACTTCGAGGCGCGGGAGAACGTCGGAACGAAGAAGGTCACGAGCCCGCGCGACGCGGCGTCCGTCATCGCCCAGGAACGGGATTCACTCGTCAATCGCGTGGCGAAGGCGACGCGGAGCGGCATCATCCGCGTTCCGTACCTCTCTGCGTGGAGCAGGAAGCGGGCGGCGGACAGGATCCTGGAGGCGGAAGCCGAGCGCTTGTCGATGGAGTCGAATCCTCAGCTCGCGCGCAAGGGGAGGCTCTGGCGCTACCTCTCGCTTGGGTGGTACCGCGATGCGCTCTCCCTCGCGCACATGCACCGGACGAAGAAGGAGCTCGCGGAGATGCTGCTGAGGAGCATGGAATCTGCCCAGGAGGCCTCCGTGAACCGGAAGAACCGCTTCGCGATGGCGCGGGGCATCTTCGGCAACGGCAAGGTGCAGTTCGACACCGCCGGACGGAGTGCCGACGAAATCCGCGCGCTCTTCCAGGGGAAGACGTCGACCGTGAGCCTGATGGACGTGCCGCCGAAGCACCAGCGGTGGATCGCCGACGCGCTCAAGGAGATCATTCACAGGGAAGATGGCAAGGTGCGGAAGTACGAACTCTCGATCCCCGCGAAGTACGAGACGCTCCTGCAGCGCGAACTCGAGCTGCGGACGGCGCTCGACGCCTCCGGCCTCCTGCCCATCGGGGACGTGATGGACCGTCTCATCGACGAGAATCGCCAGGGGAAGAACACCTTGCTCGACCGCATCCTCCAGGATCCGACCGTCGACAAGAGCATCCGCGACAGCCTCTACTACAAGGCGCGCGAACTCCAAGGCAGCGGAGCCATCGGCACGTTCTTCCGCAGGGAAGTGAACAACTACTACAACGTCATGAAAGCGATGACGAAGACCGTGAATGTCCTGCCCATCGAGGGGCGGCTCAAGTACTTGCGCGAGAGCACGGATATCCAGGTGCTGTACAAGAATCTGGAAGTGCAGCTCCCCAACGACAAGACGCGGAGGATGCAGGTCAAGAGACGCGAAGGAGAGTACGTCTTCCTGGAGGAAACAAGCGGCGGCACCGGCAGCCGTCTCGGGCGACTCTCCATCACCATCAACACCACCCACCGCCGCGTCACCCGCAAAGGACCCGATAATGCTTTCCTCCCGCCGGTCTACCTGGGAGAACGTTCCCTCCACTTCGTATGATCTC
>CAZLYW010000017.1:0-19233 GCA_964563915.1 uncultured Candidatus Peribacteria bacterium
AGGTGCAAGTCATATCCGCGGAGAAGATGCAGCCAGTGATGGAGGGAATGGGGATTCAATCGTGAAAGGAAAACCTACGGTTTTCCTCTCACGGGCTCTCCTTTCCCTTCAGCGGTGTCGCTCCAGCGCGGGGCCCACGAGACCCGCGCTTCGCGACAATTTTTTAAATTTCTTAATTCAAGTATTCTCTGTCTGTGAAAAAGCTCCTACTCCTTGTTCTCGTCGTCCTCATCGCGGCCTACGCGTGGTACCTCCTGTCCCTGCGCCCCGTCGACGCTGCGGACGACACCCGCCGCCCCGTCACCATCCGCTCAGGCCTCTCGGTGAGCGACATCGGGGCGCTTCTGGAGATGAAGGGGATTATCCGCTCTGCGCGGGCCTTCTCGCTCTACGCGCGGTTGCATAGGGCCGAAACAGAGCTCCAGGCCGGCGATTTCCTCCTGTATCCGGCGATGAGCGTCACGGAGGTGGTGCAGACTCTGCGGCGAGGATTTTCGGAGGAAATGTCGATGACGATCCCCGAGGGATTCACAGTCAAGGACATCGATCAGTTGCTCGCGATGAAGGGGCTCATCAGGGAAGGCGACTTCCTCGCCTGCGCTAAGACCTGCGACCTGATCGCCCACGCATTCCTACCGAAGGAACAGAGGATCGCTGAGAGGAGCGGGCAGGTCGAAGGGTACTTGTTCCCCGATACCTACTTCGTGATCCCCGAAGGATTCACCGTGAAGAGCTTCCTCGAGCGGTTGCTCGATACGTTCCGTTCGCGCGTCGTGACGGGTCTCTCGAATGATCTCGGAGGATCCAAACGTTCCCTACAGGAGATTGTCACCATGGCATCGCTCATTGAAGAGGAGGCGAAGACTGACGAGGAACGACCGGTCATCGCCGGCATCCTCTGGAAGCGCTTCGACGGAAAGATCGGCCTGGGCGTCGATGCGACCGTCCGCTACGTTCTCGAGAAGCCGACCGCGGCGATCACTGCGAAAGATCTGGATATCGACTCTCCCTACAATCTCCGCAAATACCGCGGCCTGCCTCCGGGCCCGATTGCCAATCCCGGCCTCGCGAGCATCACGGCGGCGCTCCATCCGCTCGATTCGAAATACTGGTACTACTTGCATGGGAAAGACGGCCAGATCAAGTATGCGGAGACGAACGATGAGCATAACAGGAACAAAGCGCTCTACTTACCCTAAGAAGTATGAGGTAGAAGGACCGCAGGAAATATGGTATACTATTTTGATCTTCCCGAAGCCAAATTCTAGTATTGTCGTATGGCCCACAACCATAAATTGAAAATCGGCGTCATGGGCTCCGCATCCGGCCCGCAGGTCGAGGATGCCCACGCCCGCGAGAAAGCGCGGGAGCTCGGGCGCGAGATCGGCAAGCGCGGGTACATCTTCATCAATGGCGCGTGTCCGGGTCTTCCGAACGATGCGTTACTTGGCGCGAAGGAAACGCACGCGTTCACGCTGGGCATCTCGCCGGCATTCTCCGAGTACGAGCACATCAACGAGTATCTCTCGCCGCATGGGCACGACATGATCATCTACACGGGGATGGGCTTCATGGAACGCGACATCATCAATATCCGCAGCGCGGATGCCGTGGTCATCGTCGGCGGAGGCATCGGGTCGCTCAATGAATTCACCATCGCGTACGACGAAGGCCGGCCCATCGGCATCCTCACGAATACCGGAGGCATCAGCGATAGCATCGAACATGTCGTCGTCGAACTCTGCCAGCGCAAGATGCCGCCGAACCTGGTGATGGATGACGATCCCGTTACGCTCCTCGACAAGCTTGAAGTGGTGATCAAGGCATTCCCGTTGCCGATCAAGGAAGACGGGAGGGTGAAGGATGTACGGGAGGGGCGAGGATAATTGAAAATTGAGAATTGAAAATTGATAATTGAAAATAATTATCAATTTTCAATTTCTGTCTCTCGGCCCCTTCGTCACCAACCTCACTGGCACTCCCTCTAGTCCGAATCTCTCCCGTAAGCGGTTTTCGATGTAGCGCAGCTGACTCACGTGGACGGTCTTGGGGTTGCGCACGAAGAGCACGAACGTCGGCGGAGGGTCCTGGGCTTGCGACACATGCTTGCAGGTTTTGAGCGCGCTCATCGGATGACCGTAGATGACGTCCTTCAAGAAGGCGCCGAGCTCGCGGGGCGCAATGCGTAAGCCCAAGTTCCGATGGACCATCATCGCGAGCGGGAAGAGCTTCGGCAGGTTCTCGCGCGACTTTGCGGACACGGGGAGGATCGGCGCGTAGCGGCAGAACGGGAACGCGCGCTGCGTTTCGAGCATCTTCTTCGTCCGCTCCTCACCTTTCAGCAGGTCGATTTTGTTGATGAGGATGATCAAGCCTTTCCCGCGTTCGATCACCGTCCCGGCGATCTTCTTGTCCTGGTTGCTCACCTCTTCGTTGGCATTGATCAGCAAAACGCAGACGTCGGCACCTTCGATGGCTTGGATCGCCCTGAGGACAGAAAGTCCTTCGAGATCTTCCTCGATGCGGGCCTTCCTCCGGAGCCCTGCGGTATCCACGAAGATGAATTCCTGATCCTCGTGCCGGATGACCGTGTCGGTCGCGTCGCGGGTCGTTCCGGGAATATCCGACACGAGCTTGGGCGATACTTTCCTCTGGGGGTCGCTCATGAGGGCGTTGATGAGCGAACTCTTGCCGACGTTAGGGCGACCGATAATTGCCACTCTTGGCGGCGAATGGAAAATGGAAAATGGAAAATCATCGGTTTTTCCTTTCTCCTCAGAAGATATTTTCCATTTTACATTTTCAATTTTCAATTTCCCAAAATTCAGCTTCAATAAATGTTTGATGATGATTTCCTGCAACTCCTCTGTGCCCAGGTTGTGCGCTGCGCTCGTGGTCACGATGTCGTCGGCAATCCCGAATTGATGGAACGAGTCTTTCACCTCATTCGTCATTTTTTCGGTATCGCATTTCGTGATGACCAGAATCACTGGCACATGGCGTTTCCGTTTCGTTCGGAGCATCTGCACGATCTGGTGATCGCTCTTCGTCAGTTCGCTCCGGCCGTCGACGGTGAAGAGAATCAAGTCTGCCGCGGCCAATGCAAGCGCCGACTGCGCAAACACGTTTTTATCAAAATTCGGTCCCGGATCCTGTCCTGAGCGTAGCGAAGGACCCATACCTCCGGTATCAATCAGGAGATAATCAACGTCATCGGTCGCCACTTTCCGCGCGATGTGGTCGCGCGTCGTCCCGGGGACCGGACTCTCGATCGCGATGCGCTTGCCGACGAGCCTGTTGAAGAGCGTCGACTTGCCCGTGTTCGGGCGGCCGATGATGGCGACGAGGGGGAGGCGCATGGACACGGGAGTCTAGCACGCCTTCTGTCGCTGCATCCGCACAGCGTCTTCGCCTGTTCTCTCGTAGAATTCTCGGAGAATTTCTCCGGCGCGGAAGCCGTTCTTTCGGAGGAAATCATTCGCCGCCGTATTCTCGACTGTGACGATGCACTCGATGTCCCTGCACCGGTTCCGCATCCGGAGCATTTTCCCGATGATCGCTGATCCCACGCCGTGTCGCCGTAACTGCGGTAGCACGGCCAACCCCCAGATATCCACCGTCCACGTATCCGGATCTCTCTCCACATACTCGTAGTACGCTTGTCCGATGACCGTGTCCGCGTGATGGAGATTCAGGTTCTCCTCCGCCCTCTTCCAGTCGACATCCGCGGTGTTCGATGGTTCTCCCTGTGCAATCCAGAGACGGTACGCGAGATGCTCGATATCTTCCGTCGAGACAGTGTACGCACAGGTCGCGAGGATCGCTCCGTGGCAGCGTTGTCGAAGAAACGACGCAATCGTCGGTCGATTCCACGGTTGGTCGTAGGCGGCGAAATCCACCTGCGCCATCTGCGCAATGTCGGCATTCGATCGATTCCATGGGCGGATCTGTACGCCGCGCATTCCCTGACCAAGCGTTCTCCGCATGCAGGAGATTCTCCCTTCTTCGCAGAGGCTATCTTGATCCATCTCGCTGAGATGCCGATGCGCTGATGCAGCGGCATCTGGTGAAGAATGAAGTTCTGACGGCATCCGGGTATGTATATCAGCATACGTGAACGGTTCTGCTTGACGAGCAATGCGATCATGCCGGCACGTTTGTCCCATTCTGCAGCAGCAATTACACTGTTCTCGATGAGAAACTACGATCCCTCATCGGTTGAACTAAAATGGCAAAAGCGCTGGGAGGAATCGCGCGTCTACGTCACCGATCTCAAAAACGCCCAGCCTTCGCCCCCCGGGCTACGGCCGGCAGGAAAGAAGCGCTACTACTCGCTCGTGATGTTCCCGTACCCGAGCGGGGACAAGCTGCACGTCGGACATTGGTACAACTTCGCTCCAGCAGATAGTTGGTCGCGGTACATGCGGATGCACGGGCATCAGGTCTTCGCGCCGATGGGGTTCGATGCTTTCGGCCTCCCCGCGGAGAACTACGCGATCAAGACCGGCGTGTCGCCGGCGAAATCGACCGCCGAGAACGTGAAGACGATGATCAAGCAGCTCAAGCGGATCGGCTGCATGTACGATTGGGAGAAGATGGTGAACACATCCGATCCTTCCTATTACCGTTGGACGCAGTGGCTCTTCCTGCAGATGTACAAGAATGGACTGGCGTACAAAAAGCTGGGGAACGTGAACTTCTGTCCCAGCTGCCAGACGGTGCTGGCCAATGAACAGGTGTGGGAGGGCAAGTGCGAGCGGTGCGAACGTGAGGTTATCCAGAAACCTCTGGAGCAGTGGTACTGGAAGATCACCAACTACGCACAGAAGCTTTTGGACAATCTTGATCAATTGCATTGGCCGGAGAAGACGAAGATCATGCAACGGAATTGGATCGGGAGGAGTGAGGGGGCAGAGGTCACGTTCGAGATTGAAAACCATCAGGAAAAGGTGAGCGTCTTCACGACGCGGCAGGACACGCTCTTCGGCGCGACATTCCTTGTCCTTGCACCAGAGCATCCTCAACTCGACGCCATTGTCCCCGACACCCATCGTCAAACAATTACTGTGTACCGGGAACAAGCCCGGAAAAAAACCGAACTTCAACGTACCGGATTGAACAAGGTGAAAACCGGAGAGCCGACAGGCGCGTTCGCGATTAATCCGGCAACGGGTGAGAACATTCCGATCTGGATCGCCGATTACGTTCTGATGAACTACGGCACCGGCGCGGTGATGGGTGTGCCAGGGCACGACGAACGTGATTGGGAATTCGCCAAGAAGTATTCGCTTCCCGTTGTTGAAGTCGTCTCCGGCGGCGATGTTGCTCAGGCAGCATTCACCGAAGAAGGAACGATGACCAATTCGGATTTTCTCAATGGACTTCCCACGTACGAGGCAAAGAAGCGGATGATCGCGTGGCTGGAAGACGAAGAGAAGGGGAGGGGAGTCGTGTCCTACCGCCTCCGCGACTGGCTCCTCTCCCGGCAGCGCTACTGGGGCGCGCCGATCCCCATCATCTACGATCCGCAGGGCAAGGCGCATCCGGTTCCCGAGGAACATCTCCCGTGGATGCTTCCCACCGATGTGGCATTCAAACCGACGGGCAAGTCACCCCTCACGGAATCCAGAGAATTCATCGAGCGGACAGAGAAGGTGTTTGGCAAAGGGTGGAGGCCCGAATTCGATACGATGGACACGTTCGTTTGTAGCAGTTTCTATTACTTGCGATTCCTGCAACCCCCACCCCCAGCTCCTCCCCCGAGCGGAGCTCGGGAAAGGAGAGACGGCCGGGGGGAGGGGGTACTGGTCGATCCCTCCATCGAAAAGAAATGGATGCCCGTCGACATGTACATCGGCGGTCCCGAGCATGCCTGCATGCACCTGATCTATGCACGATTTGTCATGATGGCACTCAAAGATTTTGGCTATGTAGCACAAGAAGAACCGTTCCAAAAATTAGTTCACCAAGGACTCATCACGAACAAGGGAGCGAAGATGAGCAAGTCGAAAGGAAATGTCGTGTCGCCTGACAGCTTCATCGAACGCCACGGCTCCGACGTCTTCCGCATGTACCTGATGTTCATGGGACCATTCACGGACGGAGGGGATTGGAGCGACACGGGAATCAAGGGCATCGATAGATTTGTTCAACGCGTGTGGCGGATATTTGGGGAGGGAACAAAGGGAACCCCTCGCTCTCGCTCGGGGCAAGCTCTGGAGACAAAGGACGTGACTGTTGTTCTTCACAAAACCATCAAAAAGGTCACCGACAGCATGGAGAAGATGCACTTCAATACGGCGATCAGCGCGCTCATGGAGTTCATGAATGCCGTCGAGGGGAAATCCGTTTCCTGCGAAACCCGAAAGATCTTCACGCGGCTCCTCGCGCCGCTGGCGCCGCACCTCGCCGAAGAATTGTGGGAAGTCTTGGGCGGCGGCGGTTTTGTCATTGACCAACAATGGCCGACGTTCGATCCAAAACTTCTCATCACCGATACAATGACGATTGTTGTGCAGGTGAACGGAAAAATGCGCGCGAGCCTCGTCGTCTCGTCCGACGCGTCCGAAGAAACGATCCTCGCGTCCGTCAAAGCAGACGAGAACGTCCAAAAGCATCTCGGCGGAAAAACTCCAAAAAAAGAGATTTACATCAAAGGGAAGCTCGTGAGTCTCGTCATTTGAGCCGAAGAAGGAAACTGGAACCTGTCCCGAGCGAGCGCAGCGAGACGAGGGATCAAGGGCAAACTCGTGAGTCTTGTTGTGTGACATATCGACATTTGACAGCGTAGCTTCCGGGTAATAGACTTCTGTTTCGCCTTTCCCCTCATTCTATGGCTGTGAAACTGCCGGAAAATGCTACAGAGTCAAACGCTGCTGTGGTAGACGCACTCAAGGAATTCGTAATCGTGCTAGAGGAGGACGTGCAGCAGGGGAAGTTTGGGGACAGGCTCCTTGGAAGTGATCTGGGCTTAGATTCTCTCGATTTGAATGGCTTGTTAATGAAGATCGAGGAGCGGGTCGGCATACAGTCTGAAGATCTCGAAGCGGAACTTGAAGCGAAGAAGGGCAAAGTGAGCGTTCATGATCTGCAAGCAGCAGTTTGGAATGCAGTTCAGAAGAAAATTGTAGAGCGCCCCGCGGCGTAATTGAATATAGAGATGTGTTATCAATAATCCCTATGGGAGAATCAACAGATCATCCGATGTCCAGTGCGCTCTGCCGGGAACTTTCAAAAGCGTTTCGGAAGTACTCCGGAAAGGAATCATGGAATCCCGAAAATACCCTTGAGGAAATTTGCCGAGGCGATCGTCGACTTCTGGCAGAACTCCTCCTCTCATTGGGGCATAAGTTTGCACCGTTGGGAGTAGGTTTCGACACACTGGCGGACGATACCATCACCTATGCGGCTCTTGAACAACGGATGCGTACCATCGGTATTGACATCGAGGAGAGTGGCGATGTCATTTACGGAATTCAAGAACATCAAGCTGCAACCGGAGTCAAGACGTGACCGGGTGGCAGAGAACTGCGATCACTGCTGACGTTGGCATTCCATTACGCGTAACCGAATGGTATCTATCTCTTGGGCTACCTTCAGCTGTGGGTTTTTAATGTGGTTGCATACAAGTGATCGTGCATCCGCAGCCGGCACGGCCAGTACTCCTTCGACGGTCAGACCGAGTTGTTCAAGGAAGAACGGTACGGATTCATGGCCGCTGTGGCCGCCGGAAGAAATTTCATCCTCAATGAATGTGCCTCCCATGTCCATTGCTTCCAGCCTGGAGACATTTTTTTTCAGTGCTGCTAACTGAGCATCGGCATCATCTGGCTTCATGGTTCCGTTCTTCTTGGACCTGCGAATCATTTCTTCGATCAAGGAGAACGCGTACGAGTGGTAACAGGAGAGAGTTCCGATGTCCGGACAGAACTCTTTTCGGTCATACAGCTCGTGGTGCATCCCGCAGGCTTTTCTTGTAGCAGGATTGACGACGTTCATGCGCTCGAGCGCCTGGAGTAGTTCGCTGTCGGGAATCTCTGAAAGAGGCCTGTGTCTCACATCCTCGAAGATCGGCAAAACCATTTGTCCTTGAGAGGCATTGCCTGCGAATTCTGAAGTTTCAGGAGACATACAATGTCGTGCAGAACGTAGGTATAGAGTGCCCCTTCATCCGCTCACCGACTCGTGTCAATACGAAGAAGAGCACGAGTATTCTGCCTCACCCACATGTTGTAACAGTATCCCACACGTGTATGTACCAGCCTCCATAGTGCTACTATATAAGCACTCCATTTTCCTCTTGTCAAGAGCTCACCATGCCACACCCGTTCGATCGCTACAGTTCCTTCACAAATTTGGATCTCCTGAAGGCTGCCAGCAACAAACCTCTACGCAAATCCCTACGCGTGAACACGCTCAAGAGTTCGGTGGCGCAATTCAAAAAGTGGGCGGGGGAGAGGGGATGGAAGCTCAACCCTGTTCTCTGGTGCCCCGAAGCATTCTTCATTGATCGGAACGATCACTCTGTTGCGTTGGGGAAAGACATTCTCCATCTGCTCGGGCACGTGTACATGCAGGAAGCCGCGAGCATGTTGCCGGCAGTGCTGCTCGAGGCGCAGCCGGGGGAAGTGATCCTGGATATGAGCGCTGCGCCGGGGAGCAAGACGACGCAGATTGGAGCCATGATGGGCTCCCCCTCCACCGCCGCGAGCGGAGCGAGCGGTGGGGGAGGGGGTCGGGGGGAGGGGGTCTCTGAGAACAGAGGGGGTAGGGGGGAGGGGGTCTTGGTCGCGAATGACGTCCAGGAGAAGCGCCTCTGGACGCTCAAGAGTTCCCTGCACCGCTGCGGCGTCCGTAACAACATCGTCACGAAGAAGGTCGGGCAGTGGTTTGCGAAGAACATGACGGAGCGCTTCGATCGCGTCCTGTGTGACGCGCCGTGCACAGCACAGGGAACGTCGCGCAAAGATGCCGACGCTCTCCTCTACTGCTCTCTGGAGAACATCGGCAAGATGGCGCGGTTGCAACGGGAACTCCTCGAAGCGGCAGTGCATGCATGCAAAGTCGGTGGGAGGATCGTGTATTCCACATGTACGCTCACGCCCGAAGAAAATGAGGAAGTTGTCGTTTCCATCCTTCACAAGTTTGCGGGGCAGGTGGAAATTGTCGATCCTCGAACGGAGTTGCGGGTTTCGGGTTTCGGGTTTCGGGAAATTCTTGACCGTGCGATTGCGGACTCTGTTGTTGTTCAAGAAGCTGATGATTCTCGCAACTCGCAACTCGCAACTCGCAACTTACCACTATTACGTTTATGGCCGCATTCATTTGACACCGAAGGCTTCTTCTGCGCCGTCTTGAGGAAAGTCGCACCCACTCGACATCCAGAGAAATTCCCGCCCGTCCGGTTCCAGGAAGACGAACTCCCACCCGCGCGACAGAACAATATCGGGAAGATCTGCGAGGAGATGTACGGCACGAGCTTCCTGCACGACGGCGATCAGTTGTTCCTGAGAGCCGATACGCTGATACTGACCAATGATGCCGTGGCAGACTTCCGTCTTCCCGTCCAGAACTACGCGCTCGGGATTCCCTTCGCGCGGAAAATCGACGGGGCGAGAATCCGGCTGAGTCACGAGTTGATTACCCTGCGCGGTCATGAAGCGACGAAGAACGTTCTGGAGATCAGCGAAGCCGATGTCGATCAGTTGCTCGACGGCAAAGACATCCTCTGTCCGAAGGAGCTGAAAGGGGATCCGATTATCCGGTGCGGAGATCTGGTGATCGGTTCTAGTTTGGCGAAAGAGGGCAAATTGATGAACCGGCTGCCGAGGTGGATTGTCGCAAAATCTTGAAAGCGACAGACGGGACAAAAGGGACAAAGGATAGCAGTGCGTTCATATGTTCCTTTTGTACCATTTGTTCCATTTGTCGCTTATAATCGACTGCCCATGGACTCCGTCGCCGAAATCAAGATGCGGCTCCCAATTGAGCAACTGGTCGCCCAGTACTGCCAGCTCACGAAGAAAGGCCGGAATTTCGTCTGCCTCTGCCCCTTCCACAACGACAGTCATCCGAGCCTGCTCGTTTCCCCTGACAAAGGGATCGCGTACTGCTTCGCGTGCCGGTCGGGCGGTGACATCTTCAGCTTCTACCAGAAGATCGAGGGATGCGACTTCCCGCAGGCGATCCGCGAACTCGCCGAGAAGACCGGGGTAAAAATTCAGGAGCGCCCTTTCATGGGCGCGGTGAAAAAAGATGAAAAGGACCGCGCGCGTGAGTGCGTGCACGCGGCACTGCGTCTCTACCGCGATCACCTGAAGCAGTCTCCCGCTGCACAGGAGTACCTCCGCAATCGCGGCGTCACGCAGGAGCAGATTGAGCAATTCGCAATCGGCGTCGCTCCCAATTCGTTCTCGGCGACGTACGAAGAGCTCCTCAAGCAGGGTTTCAGCCGCAAGGAAATTCTGGCCGCCGGGCTAGGCATTCAAAAAGAGATCAGAGAAGAACGGATCTACGATCGGTTCCGTAACCGCCTGATGTTTCCCATCTCTGATGCGCAGGGGAACCTGGTCGGCTTCGGCGGCCGGACTCTGGGAGATGATGGTTCGTCGGGGCTCACCACAGGCTCTGCGAAGTACATCAACTCCAGCGACGGCATCCTCTTCCACAAGAGCGGCATTCTCTACGGCATGCACCATGCCAAAGATGCCGTCCGCGAGAAGGGGAGGGCGCTCCTCGTGGAAGGATACTTCGATGTCCTTGCCTGTCACCGAGTCGGTGTGACACATACCGTCGCCACCTGTGGAACCGCGCTCACCGCCGAGCACGTTAAGCTCCTCAAACGGTACACCGAGACCGTCACGCTCTGTCTCGATAGCGATCAGGCTGGCCAGGACGCGATGGAGCGCGCGTTCTTGCTGCTCAGCAAGGAAGGCGTGCACGTGGAAACGGTGATACTTCCGGGCAAAGATCCCTCCGAAACGCTCGCGTCCGATCCCACCCTGCTCGGCCATCTCCTCGAATCCTCCGCCGCGCCGTATCTCGATGCGGTTCTCGATCAATTGCGCAGCGGAGATCTCTCCGCGGCGTTGCCGAGACGGGAGGCGCTGAAGCGCCTCCTACGCCTTCTTGGGGCATTGACGTCCGACGTCGAACGCCGCGATTACCTGACAAAGGCTGCCGGCGTTTTCCAGACGACGGAGACTGCTCTGCAGGAAGATCTTTCTCGTACGCGCCGAGAAGTTCCATCCGCCACCGACGACTTGTCCCAAGCGATGCCGAGGGACTCCCGCGATCTGTTCACCACGCTCGAGATCACGCTTGGACTCTTCCTCTGCTATCCGACACTGCGGCATCTTCTCCCCGAGCTCATCGTCCCCCAGGAGGGGATGGCGTCCACGCTCTTTAGAGCGCTCCGCGCACTTCCCATCGGACAGGAAGCGACCCTCGAGAATCTCGCGCTACCCCCGGAGCAGAAGGAGCGCGCCGCGGTCCTCGCGCTCTACTGCGAGCAGCACCAGTTTCACGACTGGTCCGAGACTATGGCTGCGCGCGAGATCCGCAAGCACTGTCGCCAGAGCAACCGCGAGACACTGCGCCACAAACAGGAGGAGATTACCCGCCGGCTCCTGGATGCCCAGCGCGACGGGAGAGCGGCTGAGGAAGTGCAGCTGCAGAATCAGTACCAGCAGGTGGTGAGGTTGATGAAGATGGCCAGCTGATGCGACAAATGGAACAAAGGGGACAAAGGCGACAAAAGATTCTCTGTCGCCTTTGTCCCTTTTGTCGCCTCTGTATCTCTCTCTAGCTTGCTCTTCTGTCCCAAAACCTGATTTACTACTCTGTCTCCAACTATGGCCTCGCACCCTCGTAAATTCATCGCCCAGCCGACCGACGAGGATCTCAAGAAATTTCCCGAGCAAGTGAAGCATCTCATCAAGAAGGGCCGGGAGCAGAGGTACGTCACGCACCAGGAGATCATCGCGGCGGTGCCGAATGCCGAGGAGAACGTCGACATGCTCGACGAGATCTACACGCTGTTCGTCGATCTCGGCATTCAGGTGATCGATGTGAAGGACGCGCTCATCTGGGACAAGAAGGGCCGGACCTCCAGCCTGGAGCTCCCCGAGCCGACCGAGGATCTGACGGAAGTCGTCACCGCGGGCGCTGACGACGACAAAGACGATGATGACGAGAAGGAGGACGCGGACGGCGACGAGAAGGTGGAAGTGGTCGGCGAGGACGTCGACGACGCCGCCGTGCGCATGATCGCCACCGCTGGCATCGCCGTCGACAGCGACAAGGACCTGAGTGAAGAAGAGCGCAAGAAGAAGCGCAAGGAGCGCGAGATCGATCTCCTCGAGATCAGCAACGACTCCGTCCGGATGTACCTCTCCGAGATCGGCCGAGTCCCGCTCATCGATGGTCGCAAGGAAGTCGAGCTCGCGCGCCGCATCCGCAAGGGCGACGCCGGGGCCAAGCAGCAGCTCGCCGAAGCCAACCTCCGGCTCGTCGTCAGCATTGCAAAGAAGTACATCGGCCGCGGCCTCTCGTTCCTCGATCTGATTCAAGAGGGCAACATCGGGCTCTTCCGCGCGGTCGAGAAGTTCGATCCTGAACGCGGCTTCAAGTTCTCGACGTACGCCACCTGGTGGATACGCCAGGCGATCACGCGCGCCATTGCGGATCAGGCGCGAACCATCCGCATCCCCGTCCACATGGTCGAGACCATCAACAAATTGACTCATACCCAGCGGCGTCTCGTCCAGGAACTCGGCCGCGAGCCGACGCTGGAAGAACTCGCCGTCGAAATGGAGATGGACATCAAGAAGGTCGCGCACATCCAGAAGATCAGCCAGGATATCATCTCACTCGAGTCCCCCGTTGGCTCCGAGGAAGATTCCAAGCTCGGTGATTTCATCGAGGACGAAGAGGCGATCAACCCGTTCGAGGCGACCAACCGGCAGCTCCGCAAGGAGAATGTTCACGCGATGCTTGAGTTCCTCACCCCCCGCGAGCGCAAGATCATCGAAATGCGCTTCGGTCTCAAGGACGGCATCGGCCACACGCTCGAGGAAGTCGGCAAGGAGTTCGGCGTCACCCGCGAGCGCATCCGCCAGATCGAAGCCAAAGTGCTCCAGAAGATGCGCGATCACCCTCGTTCCCTCACGATCCGCGAGCACGGCGGCTCGCCCAAGCGCGTCGGTTTCTCCCCGGTCACGGCCTTCCCTGGCAAGATCTGCCCACAGTGCGGCATGGGGCAGCTGGTGGAACTGACAATTGATGGGGAATTGATCGAGAAGTGTGACCATTGCGCCAAAGAATTCAGATGAAGTGTCATGCTGAGCTCGACGAAGCATGACACGGCGAGGATACTCATTGTCATCCTTCGTCGGGCTCAGGACGACAATGACACCTGCTCAGGATGACAATGGGCTCATTACAACAATGGACTCGCATTAATTCTTGAACCCTTCTTGAGATACTGCGGATCCTTTTTGCATAACAGCTTTCTGCTAATTCTGGCAGCTGTTCATAGTCTTCCCGAATCAATGCCTCCTTCTTGTTGCGACTCCATTCTTTCAACTGTTTCTCCCAGCCGATCGCTTCCCAGACATCATGGAACAGTGCTGAATAGACTGATTTTACTGGCCTGCGACTGAACGTAAAAGCACTTCGCTGTGTCCTCGCTGGTGTTCCGAGAATCGTCTCTGGAGATTATTCGTGATCCCGACGTAAAATGCTCCGTCAGCGCATTCCAGAATGTACACGAGGTAATCGTATTGTCTCATGTGTTCAGACTACGATGAACAAGTGAGTATGGTCAGATACCTGCAGTAATTTTCTTTTTGAAAGACTCTGTTTTGCTCTTCAAATAGAGCAAATCGGCGTTCCACACCCAGGCGGAACGCCTGTTCTGCTTATGCTAGGATCATTCCATGAGTCCCCGCTCTCCCAAAACGACGATCGCTCAGAAGGAATTGAGAATCGAGAAGAAGACGATCTTCGACAGCGAATACGCCAAGCTCAGCGAGCAGCAGCGAAAAGCCGTCGATACCATCGAAGGCCCGGTGATGGTGGTGGCGGGACCGGGAACTGGAAAAACGCAGGTTCTCTCGATGCGGGTGGCCAACATTCTGAAGCGGACGCAGATGCGGCCGGGAAATATCCTCTGCCTCACATTTTCGGTGAGCGGAGCGACGGCAATGCGGGAACGATTGCGGCTCCTGATCGGCGCAGACGCCTACGGCGTGCGTGTCTCGACGATCCACGCGTTCGCCCAGTCGATTATCGAAGAACACGCGATTGTCTTCGACGCATGGGCAGCGCGAGAGCAGATTTCAGATGTGGAGAAAATCCGAGAGATGAATACAATTATTGATCGTTTTTCTTCCCAAATGAAACTGATTAATCAAAAAGATCCCTATGGAAGAACGACCGATATTTTGAGTAGAATCAGTCAGGTCAAACGCGAGGGAAAGTCACTGACCGATCTTCAACGAGTCGCTGAAGACTATGACCGCCTGATGGCGACGAAGAGCAAGCCGGGCACCAAAGTGCATGAGAAGAATCTCCTCTCCGTGCAGAAGTTCAGGGATTTCATCACGCTCTTCGCGGAGTACCAGACGATGATGGAGCGGACTGGACGGTACGACTACGACGACATGATCTTGCACGTCATCCGTGCACTGGAGGAAGAAGACTGGTTGCTCAGCACCCTCCAGGAGCGTTTCCAGTACGTCCTCGTCGATGAGTTCCAGGACACGAACGGTGCACAGTACCGGCTGATCGAGCTGCTGACGACGTACAACGATCTCCCGAATGAGCCGAATATCTTCGTCGTCGGGGACGATGATCAGGCGATCTACCGTTTTCAGGGCGCAAATCTCCAGAACATGCTCTCATTCTCTGAGCGCTTCCCCAAGGCACCGGTCGTCGCGCTGACGACGAGTTACCGGTCCACCCAGGCGATCCTTGACGCCGCCCGGTCGCTCATCGAGAAGAATGAAGAGCGTCTGGTCGGGAAGATTCCGGGATTGCAGAAGCTGCTTACGGCTTCATCGGAGAAGGAAGGTATTCCTCCGCGCCTCCTCCGCGTCCCGAGCAGTGTCGCCGAGCCGTGGCTGATCGCCGATCTCGTCGAAGAACGCATCCAGAAGGGAAGCCCGCCCGAAGAGATTGCCATTCTGACGCAGAAGAACGACGAACTCTTCGACATCTATGCTGTGCTGCGCGCGCGGAAGATTCCTGTCCTCATGCGCGGAAAAGATGATCTCCTGTCGCATGCACTCGTACTCCAAGCGATGACGATTCTGCGTGGCATCGATCATCCTCGCAGCGACGGGCTCCTTTCCGCGGCGCTCGCTTGCGACTGTTTCCGTCTCCATCCGGCGGATCTCGGCCGTCTGCACGGTCTTGCGCGCGACAGGAAGATTCACCTTCTCGATCTTCTGGTCCAATTGCCGTCGCCGGAGGAATTGCCGCTCGAGCGGAGAGATGACGTCGTCCGCGTACGGGATATGCTGCTCGATCTCCACCAGAAAATTCCTTCGCGGACGGTTCTTGAAACTGTTGAGCACGTCCTGAGAGATTGTGGTTTGATTCCGGACGTGAAGGAAGGAGCAGATTCTGCGGTAGACCCGAGGGACGCTGCAGCGCTCGAAGCATTCTTCAGTTACGTCCGGTCGCGATCACTCGAGCGACGCGCCTGGACGCTCAGGGATCTCCTCGCCGATCTCGGCGTCTACGGCGATTCCGCGTACGAGCAGGTCCGTCTCACCTACGAACTGCCGCATCTCACGACCTCCGGCGTCCGACTGATGACTGCGCACCAGAGCAAGGGATTGGAATTCCACACCGTCATCCTCACTCATTTCCGTGACGGGCATTGGAACAAGCGCAAGCGGCCTGCAGGAGTATCCATTCCCGAAGATCTGCTCTTCGGTTGGGAGAAGAAACAAACATCCTTCGAGCAGAACCAGGATGAACGGCGCATTGGATTTGTCGCAATGACAAGGGCTAAAAGCGAATTATTGATGATCTGTCCGTGTGAGGTGACCGTCGGGGAGAAAACGAAAGCAATCGGCCCGTCGGCGTTCTTTGCAGAGATGGGAGAGCTTCCCGAAGAAGACAGAGGTCTCAACGATCCCGAAGGTGCGGCGCTTCTTTTACGTCCGAAGCCTCACATCATTGACGGAGCGTTGCGCGGGTATCTGGAGGAACGACTGAAGACGTTTGCGTTGTCGCCAACTTCGCTCAACCGCTTCCTGCGAGATCCGAAAGAATTTCTCCTCGTCGATCTTCTGCAGCAACCCGAACACTTCGACGAGGGCGCCGTCCGGAGCCTCGGGTACGGCAGCGCCGTGCACTGGGCGCTCAAGGCGTGGGCAGTTGCGCGGAAGGAGAAGAAGGAATTCGGCGAGTCGCATCTCCTGAACGCCTTCGGCTGGTACCTCCGCGAACGGACGATTCTCACCGAGCATCAGCGGCGCGATCTCCTTTCGGTCGGGGAGGATGCGCTGCCCAGGTACTTCGCACAGCGTCTTGTGGGAACATCATCGGTTCTGCATGCCATTGAGAGAGACTACAGGGCGCATCTAGGTGATGTTCCCATACAAGGAAAAATTGATCGCATCGATCTCGCTTCCGCATCATCGGCGAAAGCCACGGTGATTGATTACAAAACCGGGAGAGCGAAGACGGACGCGGAGATCCGCGGGGGATTCGAAGAGGGGAGTGTCTCACGAACGGAGGACGGAGTGAACTTCCGCCAGCTTGCCTTCTACGCCGTCCTCCTCGAGCACGCTGATCCTCTGCTCACGCCCGAAGCGTTCACGCTCGAATTCATCGGCGAGAGAGGGGAGCATCCGCTGCCGCGCAGCTTCGTCATTACCGACGCGGAGAAGACGGCGGTGCGGACGCTCATTACGGACGTCTGGAAGAAAATAATAGATCTTGATTTCTCGCCACTGTAAGAGGAAAAATCTGATTATAAAATATGTTCAGTATGCGCCGATGGTCTTCTGGGGTTCATCCCAGGGACTCATTTCCCGCACCAGGCTGATCGCCCGCGCGATGAAGGCTTCCTGGTCGCCGCCTTCGTTGACGATCACGCGCACATCCGGTGTGACGAAGAAGACGGAGTCCTTGATTGGTCTGTACTGATCCATCCGCGCGTGCTGCTTGAAGGTGCGCTTGAGCGCGCCCCGGTCCGCCGAGAGCTCGAGGATTCCCGCGCCGCGGAGCTTCTGCAGCGCGTAGATCGCGATGTCAACTTCGTTCACCGTGCGGGTGCCGCGGAGAACGACGACCGGCGTACTCTTCTTGATGACGGCCGATTGCGTCGTGAAGGCGATGCGCCGGTACGTCGCAGTCACGTGGCGCATGTAGGGCGTCCCTTTTGGGAGCAGGGCTTCGAGCAGCGCGTGCACGCCGTTGATGTCGCCTCCCTGGTTATTGCGCAGATCGAGGATGATGCCGCGCGGCTTCTTGGACGCCGCGAGCTGAATGGTCGGGCGAATTCTCTCTGTCATGTCCGGTGTGAACGTCCTGATCTGCACGTAGGCGATCTTGTTTTCGAGCATGCTCATGGGCAGCGGTTCGGCCGTCGGCAAACGGTCCGCGTGGGCTGTCGTCACGAAAGACAGTGTGAGGAAGGCCGCGATCGCGAGGAGTCGCATGGCGTCCATTCTGCGTCAGTTTTTCTTCCGTGTCTCCAGGAATCTTCGGAAGTGCGCCATCGCGCGACCGCGGTGACTCGTTCTATTTTTTTGTTCAAGAGTCAGAGCTGAAAATACACGATCTTCGCCATCTGGCTTAAAGCATCCCGCGATGGGGAGGCCCGGCAAGTAGTCCGCTTCGACCGTCGGCGTCACGACGCCTGCACACACGCCCTCGAAGACGTGCAGTCGTCCTTCACGGTCGACATGCGCGATGCTGCACACGAATTGCGCTCTCTTGTTCTTCTCCTTCTTCATCCGCGCCAGGAAATACTCGATCCATTCTTCATCACTCGCGCGCGGTCCTGCGCCCCAGCGTCGCGTATGAATCCCGAGTTCACCCTCCAATGCGTCGACGTGTATTCCCGAATCATCAGCGACCGTCGGCAATCCGGTTTCCGCAAAATAGTGGTGGGCCTTCTGCGCGGCGTTCTCCGTGAATGTCTTCCCTGTTTCCTCCGGCATCCCGACAGTCTTCACATCGCCCACATCCAAGAGTTCCAGCCCCAGTCCATCCAGCGCCTCACGCATTTCCTGGATTTTTCCGGAATTTGATGTGGCTAAAAGAAGACGCATACTCTAGGGATTAGATTGTCAATTACACGGTTATCCTCTCCGTGTAGACCTTCCTCGGTTTGGCTCCGTCAACCGGTCCAATCAATCCTTTCTCTTCCATGATATCGAGGAGCCGCGCGGCGCGGGCGTAGCCGACTTTGAGTTGTCTCTGCAGCAGTGAGGCGGAGGCCTTGCCGTACTCCTGCACCACCCGCACGGCTTCGAAGAAGAGGTCATCGCCGCCGTTGTCGTCGGCATCGAGATCGATGTGGCCGATCAATGCAGTCGCGCTGTTACCTGCCCTGAGCGAAGTCGAAGGGACCTCTTCGCCTTCTTGATCCTCTTCGCCCTCACCCATCCCTATTTGCTCAGTCAACTTGCCGCCACCCGCGATCTTCACGGCGTTGATCACGCGGCCGACTTCCTGCGTGGAGGTGAAGATGCCTTGGATGCGTAGGGGCTTGGGCGTCGTCGCTGTCATGTAGAGCATGTCGCCCATACCGAGGAGGTCCTCGGCGCCGATGCCGTCGATGATGGTGCGCGAGTCGACGGCGGAGACGACGCGGAAGGCGATGCGGGTGGGGATGTTCGCCTTGATGAGGCCGGTGATGACGTCGACGGAGGGCCGCTGGGTCGCGATGATCAGGTGCATCCCCACGGCGCGGGCCATCTGCGAGATGCGTGCGATCATCATTTCGGTGTCCTTCCGGTACTGCCGCATCATCAAGTCCGCGAGCTCATCGACGACCACGACGATCCGCGGCAACTTTGCCTGCTCGTCGCTCTGCTTCTCGTTGTACTCGCTCAGGTTCCGCACGCCGTTCTCCGAGAAGCGGTGGAACCGGCGTCCCATTTCGGCGACGGCCCAGCGCAGGGCCTGGAGCGCCTTCTCCGCTTCGGTGATCACCGGCGTCAGCAGGTGTGGGATGCCGTCGTACGGCATCAACTCGACGCGCTTGGG
>CAZLYW010000018.1:0-3778 GCA_964563915.1 uncultured Candidatus Peribacteria bacterium
TTGAAGAAATGACCTGCCGTCGAGGCATTGACCGAGTACAGCCGCTCCCTCCCGTTCTCCCTCACGGTAACGAAATTACACTGCCGGAGACGCCGGAGATGGTGCGAGGCCGCAGTCTGGCGTAAGCCGCTTCTCCCCATAATCTGCGATACGTTCAGCGGCCCTTTCAGAAGCTGCAGCATGATCTCGAAGCGCTGCGGATTGCAGAGGGTTTTGAGCAGTTCTCGGTGCGCAGGTGATAACATATCAACAGAATATCATATAAATAATATCTCATGCAATAGTCGACATGCAATATCAAGTCTTTTCTCCGTCGTCGCAAGGCTAAACGCTTTGCTGGCGTGAAATCTGGCCACCAGACCGAGCAAGGCTCAATATGGACCACCGCCAGAGAACACCTTGAAATTGCCCGAAACGGCCGGTCGCCGCCGAGTGGCTGCGGCGGCTGGTGCCCCCCAAATTTCAGCCGCCGCAGCCGGAACTGCTAAAATCTGTTCGAATTTTTGCGAACGCTCCCTGCCACTCTCACACATTTCACTCCAACACCCTCAACGAAAACATCAGCGCGATACCGGCGAGCACGCCCAGGAATTGCAGTGCCGAGTGCGCAGCGCGCGTCTGCTTGTGGAGCTCGGGCAACAAGTCCGCAATGGCGATGTAGAGGAAATTCCCGGCGACCAGAGGCAACAAATACTTTTCAAGATCGGGAAGAGGGCCCCGAAGAGCCAGAACAAGGACTGCCCCAATGACGGCGGTGAGCGCAGTCACGAGATTGAGGGAAATTGCCCGTCCACGCGTATATCCGCTGTGGAGGAGAATTGCGTAATCGCCGATTTCCTGCGGAATTTCATGCAAGATCACCGCGATCGTCGTTGCGATGCCCGTGGGCACATCGACCAGATAGCTGCCGGCGATCAAGATCCCGTCCGTCAGATTATGAGCTGCATCCCCGACGAGACTGATCATCCCCAGAGGACGCGGATGATCGGGGCAATCCACAGTATGACAATGGTGATGCCAGTGTATGACCTTCTCGAGGAGGAATGAGAGGAGAATGCCGCCCAAAATGATCAAGGAAGCGGCCGGGAGGAATGCACCGTCGCCTTCCATCATCTCCGGCAGAATGTGAATGAATACATCGCCAAGGAGCCCACCAACGGCAAAACTGAGCATGGCAGAAAGTAATGTTGAGAATGCGCGGCTCCGCAGGCCGATGACGAAGATTCCGGCGAGTGAGACGAAGCTCACGAGGAGGACGCTGCCGATGGTGTAGATAGAGCTCGTCATGAGAATCGGTGGCAATGGGAACAGGTACCGAGCATTGCCGTCAAGAGGAATCACCCGCCTGTTTTCCACCAACAGAGCATGGCTGCGTCATGTGTGCTCCCCTATCCCGTGCCGCCTGTGGCGGGCACGGGGTGTTTAATGATGGTATCCGCTCCCCTTCCGGTGCTCCGCTATTTCCTCTGCAACAACGCGACTGTTTCAATATGCGCCGTGTGCGGGAACAGATCGACAGGCTGCACCGTCCGGAGGTCGTATCCTCCCTTCAAGAACTCTCCGAGATCCCGCGCGAAGGTCGCCGTGTTGCACGAGACGTAGACGATCTTCTCCGGAGTATGAGCGAGGACGGCCTCGCGCGCTTTGGGATGGAGCCCGGCGCGCGGAGGATCGAGAACGATGACAGAGAATTGATACTTTCCGCCCGGCTTGATTTGATCGAGGAGGACTTGTTCCGTCCTTCCTTTATAGAAGCTGATGTTCCCGATGCGGTTGCGGCCGGCACTCTTGAGCGCATCGTCGACCGCGGAAGGATGGCTCTCGACTCCAACCACTTTTTGACAGAACCGTGCGAGGTACTGTCCGATCGTGCCCA
The DNA here is from genome assembly GCA_964563915.1 of uncultured Candidatus Peribacteria bacterium. Classification (GTDB taxonomy): domain Bacteria; phylum Patescibacteriota; class Gracilibacteria; order Peribacterales; family Peribacteraceae; genus JABFSS01. The sequence continues at coordinate 1,877 of CAZLYW010000018.1, forward strand.
TACCACAGTAGGCATCAAGGACGGTATCACGGCTCGTGAGCTGCGTCGCCTGCGCGATGGCGTGGTAGAGCTTCTCGGCGGCGAGCGTATTCGTTTGGAAGAAGGAAAAAGGGGAAATCTCAAAACTCAAATCGAACAGGCGTTCTGTGATCGTCGGCTTGCCGATGAGGGTATAGACCTTGGGGAACTCCGGCTTCTCGTGGAGGCCCATATGCTCGACGATGAGCAGCGACGCGAGATGAGAACGGCCGCCGAAAGCCCGCAGGAATTGCTGGAAGAGCGGCTCGAGTTCCTTCTTCCGCGCATGGAGGAGGAAGCAGATCATCTGCTCGCCCGTGTGGACGCCACGGCGCAGGAGCAGATTGCGGAGCATCCCACGCTGGGTCTTGGGATTGAAGACGGGCAGCCGCGTCTCTTCCATGAAGCGCCGAACGTCGGCGAGGAGGACGCTGACCTGTTCGTCGTACAAGTGACATTCGGTGATGGGGAGGATCGTCGACCACTGGCCGGGCTGGTGGAAGCCGACGGAGGGGCCCTCGTCGAAGTAGAGGCGCTTACCCCCTCGCTCTTCGGATCGCATGGACTCATAGCCGAAGCTAAACTCGAGCTTGTTGCGGTAGTGGAAAATCTGCGGACTTGGGATAGTGTTGAGGACACGGCCGGCGAGTTGCTTGCGCAGAGCATCGTCGACGGGAGTGAGGTGGCTGAGCGTCTCGCGAATGATCTCCTCTTTATAGGCGATCTGCTTATCGTACGGGAGGTTCTGCCAGATGCAGCCGCCGCAGTCATGGAAGTGTGTACAGCGGGCGGGGATTTCGTCCTTGGCGCGCCGGACGACTTTGAGCACCTTCGCTTCCGCGAACGCGTCCTTCTTCTTCGTCAGTGCGATCTCCACCTGCTGCCCCGGAATCGTATCCGGAACGAAGACGGTGAGACCGTCCAGGTGTGTGAGACCCGCCCCCCCGAAGGTGAGCTTTTCTATAGTTACGGTGTGCCGCTGCCCGTCCTGGGGCGGCTCGCTTGGAATTGACATCTACCTATAAATATGATATAAAGTCACACTTTGGGAAACCCCCTGTCCAAGAAAGGCCTACATGCGCTCGGAACCCTTCTTGCGATCTTCACGTTCGCTGTACATCTGCATTCCAGTGTAGCAGAACTCCATGATACCGCAAGTGCAACCGCGGAGCTCCATCCCGTGCGGCTGACTGCGGGTCCTCGGCTCGTGACGATGCGACGGAGGACGCCATCGCTGCATGCCGCGGTTGTACCGATGCTGCAGCCGAAAACACGGTTGGAGATGATCCTCGATGCATCGGGCGTGCGGGACGAACAGCGCTCGCTCGTGGAGAGCGTCCTCGGCCTGCTCGATAGCACGTGTCTGGAGAAGCTCGAAACGTTCGCCGTCTTGTACGACAATCCCCAGCACCGCGGGCTCGCCGGCAAGGGAACCATTCTCGTGAGCGGAACCGTCCCTGACCGGGAACTCGTCGGCCTGCTCCTCCATGAAGGTCTCGGTCACTTTCGCGATATTACTTGCGTCACTGGAACGCCGGAGAGCGGCGAGAGTGCGTTCCGTGACGGCGATGCGCCTGTGTACAACGATGACCCGAGCGTCGTGTTCTACACAATGTCATGGCAGAATGAGAAGATGCGAAAACCCGAGGCGCACCGGGAGGACTTCGTCACCGGCTACGCGTATCAAGGAGACAACTTCGAAGATCTCGCCGAGAGCGTCACCTATTATGTAACACAGGAACAGGTCTTCCGACTGCGGGCCCAGAGCAATCCCCTCCTCGCACAAAAGCTCGCCTGGTTGGAAACCATCATGCCGAAGACGAAACATATCGCGGAGAGCGACACATCCTGGGACGGGAACATCGCGTGGGATGCGACGAAGTT
>CAZLYW010000018.1:3878-12182 GCA_964563915.1 uncultured Candidatus Peribacteria bacterium
CTGAGCGGAGTGCCGTGGTTATTGAGTCTTGTTGCGACACGGACCTTCAGTCTTACGCGCCGCCAGCGGACGCTTCGCAATGCGGCGTACATCGCGTACACCTCCGTCATGGGAGTCGCCTTCGTCACGCTATCGTATTTTTTCCTCTTCCAAGAGATTTTCAGCCGCGAGTTGCTTCTTCTCGCGTTGGCGCTCAGTGCGATAGCTACATGGATGTGGCACATGTTCATGGGAAATTGCATGCGAGTGTTGCTGCGGACACGTCCCCATGCGTACCCGACGCTGATCGTGGGAATGACTCGGGAAGCACGGCATCTTCTCGATCTTTTACGTGAACAACGCAGTCCATTTGTCCCCGTCGCCATCCTCGATGCGTCCGGAGTGACGGACAAGGAGATCGCAGGCGTCCCGGTGAAGGGCAAGCTCGACAAACTGGAAGATGTGCTGCGGGAATTCCGCATCACACATCTCATTCAATGCAGCGATCTCGAGCAGTCGATCAATCTCCTCGGCGCCTGCCGCGCGCGGGGCATCACGTACATGCTACTGCCCTCCGTCCTCGGGATTGTCGAGCGCGACGAGAGGATAGAGTCGCTCGAGGGGAAGGCGGTGACAGTGGTGGGACCGGAGGGCAGGTGGTGGAGTTGGTTCTTTCGCTAAATGCAAACGACGCAAACGAAGTAAACGAGGAGTACAATTTTCATGGTATCCTTGTTTACTTCGTTTGCATCGTTTTCTTCGTTTTCCTTATGAGAGCGTTCATTTTGGCCGGCGGTTTCGCTACCCGGTTGTGGCCGCTCACCGAAAAGAGAGCCAAGCCCCTGCTCCCCCTCGCCGGCAAACCCATCATCACGCACCTCGTGGAGAAGATTCCCGCCGGGATGCCCGTGACCGTGAGCACGAACGCGGCGTTTGCCGATGGATTCAAGCGGTGGCTGGATCCTTCGCTACGCTTAGGACAAGTTCCGATGCGCAACATAGAGTTGGTTATTGAACCCACGCTCCGCGACAATCAGAAGCTCGGAGCGCTCGGATCGATCGCGCAATGGATCGAATCGGAAAAGATTGATGAGGATTTGCTCATTCTCACGGGGGACAATTACTTGGGATTCTCCATGGAGACATTCTTGGCGGCATTCCACGGAAATCCCCTCCTTGCAGCGCATGACATCGGGGATCTGGAGCGCGCGAAAGTGTTCGGGACCGTCGTTCCGGAAATAGCCAGCTCCCCTTCTCCCTCGCCAACCCTGAGCGCAGTCGAAGGGAGCGCAGTCGAAGGGAGCGACTTGTCCCACGAAGCTCTGCGCAGCAGAGCGAAGTGGGAAGGGAGGCGTGGGGGAGGGGATGGGGGGGTGGGGGTCTCGAAGAGAGTTGCCGCCTTTGAAGAAAAACCTTCCAAACCGAAAAGTACTCTCGTCAGCACTGGCTGCGTCATCCTCCCGAAGAGTACTCTCCCGATCCTCATCGAATTCGCCAGACGGAAACCCGACAACCTCGGCGGCATCTTCGAAGAACTTCTCCGAAGAAATTTTCCCGTCGAATGCTTCACCTTCTTGGAGCCCTGGATGGACATCGGTTCGTTCCATTCGTACCTGGATGCGCACAAGGCACTCATCGGGCAATCCACGTTGATCGACCCGTCCGCGACGGTTCGGGGAACTCAGCTGCGCGGCAGCGTCACCGTTGGGAAGAACTGCGTCATCGAAGGAAGCGAGCTGACGGATTGCATGGTCTTCGACAATGCGCAGATTCGGGATTGCACGTTCAAGAACTGCGTGATTGATGAGGAATGTGTGCTCGAGGGGATCGATTTGCAGAAGCAGATGCTGCGACGGGGAACGCGATTGATTGTGAAGTGACCTCCTCTATACTCTCGTCACTATCAAACGCCTCCTCGCCATTACCGCTGTCGCTCTTCTCCTGACGGGCTGCGCAAAAACCGTAGAGTTCACCGTCGCCTTCGATACTCAGGACCCCGCCCGCAGGACGGAACTCGATGCGGCGATCGGGCGCGTCATCGAGGGGAGAATGGTTTCCAAGGGGAAGAAGATCGTGAAGCAGGAAATGACTCCGAACGGCAGTGGCGCGGCTCTGATCGTCCGAGTGTCCGATGCCGGAGCGGCGAAGCTGCTGAGCGACGGGCTCACGACCCCCTTCACTATGTCGATCATGAAGCAAGTACCCGCTGGCCAGGGCTCTATGATCAGCGAGAAGTTCGGGGAGTTCAAAGAGACCGGCATCACGACCAAGCACTTCGACTGGGTATCGATGGCACTCTCGGTGACCGAGGCCAGCGTGAGTCAAGGATCCGTCGTCATCACATTCACGAAGGAAGGGCGGAAATTGCTCAAGGAAACCTTCGCGAAGAACCGCGGCGGCGTCATCGCGATCTTCGTGCGGGGACAGTTGATGAGCAGGAAGCTCGTCGACACCAAAGACCTACGGCAGGACACGATTCAGATCGACGGCATTCCGGGCGCGGAACTCGCGCAGGCGTTCGCAGATGACGTGAACGTTGGCCTGCATGCGACATTTTCGCCTGTACGCTGACGCGAGACGACCATTCGCTTGTTCCCATGTCCTCCCGTCGCTTCCCCATCTGGCCCCTCGTGACCGCCGCGATCGGTGTGTTCGCGTTGTTCCTCTCGCTCCCACAGGAGTGGAAGGGCTGGACGCCAGGATTCCTCCAGAGACCGAGTCTGCATCTCGGCCTCGATCTCGCCGGGGGCACGCAGCTGGATTTCCGGATTTCGGAGGAGGAAATCCGTCAGCAGTTGGCGGACGTGAATGCGGAGATCGACCGGTTGGAGAAGAGCGGAGCATCGTCGCAGAACCTGACGATCGCCCTCGCGCAGCGACAGAGCATCCAGGAACAGCAGGCCAACCTGGTAGAAGCAATCCGCGCCGTGCTGGAGCGGCGCATCAACTCACTTGGCGTGAGCGAAGCGACGATCACTCCGTCCTACGTGGGCGATGAGCGGCACCTCCTCGTCGAGTGCCCGGGTGTCGTGGACATTCAGGAATGCATCAAGGTGGTGGGCAAGACCATTCAGCTGGAATTCAAAGAGGAGATGACCGACGTGACGGACGAATACAGAGGAAAAGTGCGCGCCCGGGCCGATGCTGCAGAGCGCCGCATCGCCGAGAGCGGCTCGACGCTGCTCAAGGAGGGACAGGATCTGGGAAGCCAGCTCGGCATGGCGTTTCAATCGAGTAGAACGCTCTTCCGGGACCAGTTGCCGAACGGTCTCGATGCGCTCTGGACGACGGCACCAGGCACAGTGGTCTTGCGTGAGGGATCCGTCCGACAGCCGAAGCAGAAACCCGATGGTTCGGTGACGGAGACCGATGTCCCTGGTATCTTCCTCGCCGAAGTGCTCCGCGGCCCGACGGGCACGGGGCGGATGATCACCGAAGCTGCGCAGGCTTTCACGTACCTCGCGAAGACCGAACCCGGAGTGAGCGCCGTCCACCATGAGCAATCTCCTCTGGACGGGAACATGGATGCGCGCGTCGCCGCAGCGCTCCGCAGCATCACCTCGGGATCATTGAAGACCGTGCAGACCGATGCTCTCGGCCGCATCCTGTTCCTGAGCAACTTCCAGCACGGCGGCGAGCAGATCGCCGCGAGCCACATCCTCGTCTCGTACGTCGGGGCATCGGGAGCGGGCGCCGACATCACCCGCACCAAGGAGCAAGCGCTCGAAAAGGTGACGCGGCTCCTTGGGGAACTCCGCGCAGGAGCGAACTTTGAGCGGCTGGCGCTGGAGCAGTCCGACGGGCAATCTCGGAAAGACGGGGGGAAGTTAGGATCCTTCGGCCGCGGCATCATGGCACTGCCGTTCGAGGAGGCCGCCTTCTCGCTCAAGAACGCCAGGGACATCACCGAACCGGTGGAAACGCAGTTCGGCTACCACATCATTCGGCTCGATCAAACGGCAACCGTGAGTCCGGCCATCGCGACGTATGACGAACTCCTGATCACGGGGGCCGATGCGACAACGCGTGCCGAAAGCCTCGCCGCAAAACTTCAGAAAGGAGAGGTGAAGAGCATCGAACCTGCCCTCACGGTGCGCCTGCTGCTCTTCTCGCTGGAACCGACTGGTTGGAAGGATACCACCCTGGACGGCAAGCACTTCCGCTCGGCGACAGTCTCTCTCGATAACGTCACGAACATCCCCGTGGTCCAGATCACCTTCGATACGGAGGGAGCGACCATGTTCCAGGAACTCACGAAGCGGAACGTGGGCAAGCAGCTGGCCATCTTCGTCGGCGGCGAATTGATTTCGGCGCCGCGCGTGCAGCAGGAGATCGCCGGCGGCATCGCCATCATCACGGGGAGCGGCAACTTCGACGAGGCCAAGCGTCTCGCTCAGGATTTGAATACCGGCGCCATCCCCGCACCGATCCACCTCGTCGGACAGTACACGGTGGAAGCGACGCTCGGCGCAGCGGCACTCCGGACGTCTCTCCTGGCCGCCCTCCTCGGAACGGCGATCCTCATGGTCTTCATGATCGTGATGTACCGCATCCTCGGCGTGATGGCGGATATCGCGCTGCTCTTCTACGCCGTCCTGCTGTTCGCGATCTTCAAGCTCCCGCTCCTCCTCTTCAGCAGCAATTACATCGTGCTCACGCTGGCTGGCATGGCGGGGACGATCCTCTCGATCGGCATGGCGGTGGATGCCAACGTTCTCGTCTTCGAGCGGATGAAGGAGGAGCTGCGGAAAGGCAAGATGGTGAAGACGGCCGTCGAGAGCAGCTTCAAGCACTCCTGGCCGGCAATCCGCGACGGCAATATCACGGCGATGATCACCTGCGCGATCCTCTTCACGGCAGGAACCTCTATCGTCCGCGGCTTCGCCGTCACGCTCGGCATGGGGACGCTCCTCTCGATGTTCACGGCCGTGACGGTGACGCGGTGGCTGCTGCGGAGGCTGGCGGAGACGCCGCTTGCGGAACGTCCTGAGTTATTCGGCGTAAAGAAGAGTATGTAGTATGTGGCGCGCTATATACTACATACCATATACATGCCTGATACGCTCACCATCGCCGACGTGGAGCTCTGGACGCGCATTGGCGTTCTCAAAGAAGAACGCGAGACCGAACAGCGACTCCTGGTCACCGTAGAGATATCTCTTGACGCGAAACATGCTGCAACATCCGACGACGTGAAGAAATCCATCAACTACATTGATGTGGCGCAGCACATCAAAGAACTCGCAACAACAGAACGCAAAACCATTGAGCGTCTCGCCGAAAACATCGCACAGATGATCCTGAAGAAGTACAAACCATCGGAGGTGACTGTGACGGTGAAGAAATTCGTGATGCCGGGAACCGATCACGTATCGCTGAAGATAACGCGAGACCTGAGATAAACCGTTCTCTTCTCCATCCTCATACGCCCTCCATACCCTTTTTGCCCTCCGTTTTCGTCGCCCTCGGCAGTAACATCGATCCCGAACATCACCTCAAGGTAGCCGTGACCATGCTCCGAACAGCGTACTCCCCCATTCGCTTCTCCTCCGTCTACAGAACAAAAGCACGCGACGTGGAGAATCAGCCGGATTTCCTGAACGCCGTCGCGACATTCGAGAGCGAAGAATCTCCGGAGGCGATCCACAAGACACTGGTGACGATTGAACGGACGCTCAAAAAAGATCCGCCATTCCCCAAAGGCCCACGCACAATCGACCTGGATCTCCTGCTCTACAGCAATGAGGTGATTCATACGCCGGAACTGACCGTTCCTCATCCGAGCATGCATGAACGCCGCTTCGTTCTAGAGCCGCTCAAAGAACTGCTGCATGCAGCAGCAAAACATCCAGTGATAGAGAAGACGTGGGAGGCATTGCTGAAAGGGACGCTGGATCAGTACATTGAACGGATGATGATCCGCTTGTAAATGCCAATACAACCATGTACCGTTCCGCCCTGCTCAGTCGGTTGAGTCCCCGTGGGAACTTCACCGGTTGGGCAGTTGGGAACAGCTGCCTGGCCGCCGCTGACTTCGTGGTCAGCGGCGATATTTTCGTTGACTCCTCATATGGGGCATACTCTTCATCTCATGAATGATCTGATTCAAAAACTTCTGATAGCCCTCGGCGAAAACCCCAAGCGCCCAGGCCTGAAGGGAACTCCCCGCCGCGTGCGTGAAGCGTATGAGTTTCTCACCTCCGGATACGATCAAACACTGGAGAAGATTGTGAACAATGCTCTGATGCCTGTAGATACTGAGGGGATGGTGATCGTGAAGGACATCGAGGTATACTCGCTCTGCGAACACCACCTGCTCCCCTTCTTCGGCAAGGTTCACGTCGGCTACATCCCGCGCAAGCACGTCATTGGCCTCAGTAAGATCCCCCGTATCGTCGATATGTTCGCACGGCGCCTTCAAGTACAGGAAAGGATGGGCCAGCAGATCTGCGACGCGCTAGAGGAGATCCTCAAGCCCAAAGGCATCGGTATCGTCATCGAATGCAGCCATCTCTGCATGATGATGCGCGGCGTGCAGAAGCAGCACTCGACGGCGGTGACGAGCTGTGTGAAGGGACTGTTCAAGAAAGACCCGAAGACGCGGGAAGAGTTTATGACATTGATCCGGCGGTGATCATGCCAGAGAAAATACGGGTATTTCTGCATCACTGTTCTTCCGTGTGCGGTCATCGATGAGCGTGAGGTCTTTCTGCTCATTGATGGCCGTGCGCAGAGTATCCATCCCAATACCCGCAGCAGATGCTCCATCGAGCAAGTCTTGCTCCATTTGCTTGTATTCGGCACTCACGAATCTGTTTCCCGTATCGTGCACGGTGAGGCCTTCAACAAGGGGTACGTCCGTTGTGAATTTTTGTCCTCCAAGAACGAGAACATTCGGATCATCTTTCGTCGCTGCGGTCTTCATTGGAGCAAGATGATCATTGTCCTGATGGTAATGCTCATGGTCACTCACTTCCTCCATACGCTCAACGGTTCCTTCAACGGTGCTCGACACCTCGAGAGTATCTGTCGCCATTTTCGGCTTGCTGCCGTCATAGAGTCCTCCTATGCCGTCATCCAGATCTTCCACTTGCATCCCTTCGGTCGCTGATTTCATTCCGTTCAAATAGATGTCAACGTGATGACGGGTCTCGCCGGACACATGCTGCATGTCTGCACTGATTTTCTGCTTGAGCCGATCCGGAGAATTCACGCCCTCCTTTTCTGCTTCTTCCACATTCCGATTGATGAGCGTCTTTGCCTCTTCTGCAGCCGATACTGTCTTCACGCTTTCCATACGCCTGCAGTGTCCCACACAGAAAATCCGTTGCTGCTGAAGATCATCGAGAAATGTTCCTTCTCTCTTTTTTGATCTCATAGAAGAGAAAAACGAAGCATGGCAGATCCTCCATATTGACTAGGAAAACGCATCGTGCAGAATGCGCGCTCATCCCCCTATGACTACAATCGCTGACTTCTCCCGACACGTCCGAGATATCGTCGAACACATTGAGACGAGATCAGAACAGGATCAAGCTGCTGCATTGGAGCATTATGTGCAATTGAACATTCGTGGAGGCAAAGACGACGTAGCACAGCAAATTCGAGATCTGTATCAACAGCGCCAAGAAGCAAACGTCCGAAGACAACAGCAATGAGCTATTACTTCAGTCGTTCGTACTGGAAAAAGGAGAAGGGATGGTCATTATCGGCGTCTTTTGAATGCTCTTCCCGCGAGACTTCTTTCCACTGCGCCGGATCGATCTCCGGGAAGAACGCATCGCCTTCGACGGTGGCGTGGACGCGCGTCATGTAGATCCTGTCCGCCTTCTCCATCGCCTGTTTGTAGATCTCGCCGCCGCCGAAGATGAATATCTCACCGGACGTGTCATCGCTGATTGCTCCGAGAGCTGCATCCAATGAACTGACTACCTCGCAGCCCGGATACTCGACGTTCTGATGCGTGACGATGATGTTGCGGCGGCCAGGCAGCGCCCGTCCGATCGACTCGTGCGTTTTTCGACCCATGATGAGCGGATGTCCCATTGTGAGCTCTTTCATATGCTTCATGTCGGCGTGAAGCGTCCACGGAAGCTTTCCTTTGTTCCCGATGACATTGTTCTCGGACGCGGCGGCGATGATCGAAATTATCATGGAGTAATAGAATAGTGGAGTAATGGAATATTGGGTAAAAAAAATCCCAATCTCCACTATTCCAATACTCCAATATTTCCTCAGACTGCAATTGGCGCCTTGATGGCAGGATGCGGATCGTAATTCAGAATCTCAATATCCTCATATGTGAACTTATCTATGTCTTTGACC
>CAZLYW010000018.1:12282-16753 GCA_964563915.1 uncultured Candidatus Peribacteria bacterium
GCGGGTCCTGAGCTTGCCGAAGGACGACCCGCGGTCGCGGGTACAACATAGAACTGAAACAGCAGGTGGCACGGCGGCAGCGCCATTTTCGGAATGTCGGCGACATTCCACGCATTGACGATCAGGCGTCGGGAATTCGGATTGGTCTTGATCTCATTGATGACCCATGCGATCTGGTCATAGACTTTGCCATCCGCCCCTGCCCATTTCCTCCACTGCTTGCCGTAGACCGGACCTAGATTGCCGTCCTTGTCGACCCACTCGTCCCAGATGGTCACTTGATTGTCGTGAAGATACTGGATGTCCGTGTCGCCTTTCAGGAACCACAGAAGTTCGTGGAAGATCGAGCGCGTAGAGAGCTTCTTGGTCGTGAGGAGTGGAAACCCTTCCTGCAGATTGAACCGCATTTGGTAGCCGAAGACGCTCAACGTGCCTACGCCCGTCCGGTCGCCTTTCTTCACACCGTTGTCCAATACATGCCGAAGGAGATGAAGATACTGTTTCATGTGGGAGAGAACTATAGCGTGTTATTTCCGTCCCGCATATCGCCACGCCATCTCATCCCTCGATACGTCCGCCTTCGGCGGACTACTCGGGATTAAGCGGTCATGGCTTGGCTGCGAACCGCCAAGCCATCTCAAATATTTGCCGTTGGGTTTCGGCCACCTCCCTGCTCTCGATGATCACTCCGAACATGTGCGGAGAACTCGCGAAGGAGCAGATCGCGACTTTGGAGTCGTAGATGTTGATCTCGTTCGTGAAGTCGAAGTCCTTCGCAGGGACCAGACGGATCTCGCGCAGCTTCTTGCGGTCTTCGCCGTGCACCCGTTTTCCCGTGGCGTCGTCGGGGGCGATGCCCCGGAGGTGGACGCCGCGCTTCACCCGCTCTGCGACGTACTCCTCGTCATACGCCGGCCAGAACTTCCGCACGACCGCGGAGTTCGCGAAATTCAGGATCTCACTGTGGGCGGTGAGCGTGTCGTCATACACGTGACGGACGCCCTCCCAGCCTTCGAAGAAACGGACGTGGGGCTTCTGTTCCTTCGGGCCTTGAAGGGACCGCAGCTCGGGAAGAGAGCGCTGGAGCGCATCGGCGTTCTTGCGCGCATCGACCGCCAGGTACTCCGGAGCAATCGGCGCATACCACTTGCCGCTGGTTTTTTTGACGAGCGTGAATGTTCCTCCCCGGACCATTTCCTCAAGCATATTGTAAGCAGTGATGCGATTAAGGCCGGTATTCTTGGCGTATTCGGACGCCGGGGCGGACGTGAGCTTCAACCCTGCGTAGTACAAATGAGCCTGGGCGTCGGTGAGCCCTGCGGATGCGAGAATGCGGATGAGGTCGTTCGCCATACGTGGAGAGGCGAGGAGCGCAACGTGTAATCGTCCTGAACAGGACAGCAGAACGGCAGCTCACTAGCGCTTCGGATAGCAGCATAGGGGATGTCTTTCTGTTGTTCAAAATAATAACAGAAAAAACATTGTGTTCACCGACACTGTTGGACTCCGCTCCATGAAACAGTACAAATGCTGCATTCCCTTGTTACGTTCAACGTTTTTCCATTTCTTGTTTCCCCCACTCTTCTATGAATCCCGTCGCCGCAACACTCGAACAGGAGCTCCTGAAGATCCCGCGCCCCCACATGGGAGAGGACCTCTCGTTCACACCGAAGATGAAGACCGCGGAGGACGTGATGGCCTTCGCGAAGAAGCACGAGGCCACCGTGCTCGACCTGACGTTCGTTGACGTGCCCGGCACGCTCCAACACACGAGCAAGCCGATTCACGAATTGGAGGATGTGCTGAAGGGCGCAGCGGGATTCGATGGCAGTTCTATCCGCGGCTTCCGGCAAATTCAGGAATCCGACATGCTCCTGGTTCCCGATCCTGCCACCGCGATGCTGGATCCTTTCAAGACCGAGCAAACCGTCTCGGTTCTCTGCAACGTGAAAGACCCGATCACGGGTGAATGGTACGACTCGAGCCCCCGGACGATTGCGATGCGTGCGATGGAGTACTTGAAGCACAGTAGTATCGCCGACACCGGGTACTTCGGTCCCGAAGCGGAGTTCTTCATCTTCGATTCCGTGAAGTACAACACCGGTCCCAACCGCGCGATGTACGAGCTCGATTCGGCGGAAGGCATCTGGAATACCGGACGTGATGAGACATCCGAAGGGGGGAATCTGGGCTACAAGATTCGCCACAAGGAGGGCTACTTTCCGACGTCTCCGATGGACCAGCAACAGGATCTACGCTCAACGATGGTGCGCGAGATGGAGCGCGCGGGGATCAAGATCGAAACCTTCCACCACGAAGTCTCGACCGCCGGTCAGGCGGAGATCGACATGGAACGCGACGAGCTTCTGACAATGGCGGATAAGCTGATGCGCTACAAGTACATCGTCCGCAACGTCGCCTCCCGTTACGGGAAGACCGCCACCTTCATGCCCAAGCCACTCTTCGGCGATAACGGCTCGGGGATGCACGTCCACATGAGTCTGTGGAAGCAAGGGAAGCCACTCTTCGCTGGCGAGGAGTACGCGGGTCTCAGCAAGATGGCGCTCCACTACATTGCCGGCCTCCTCCACCATGCGCGTGCTCTCTGCGCGATCGGCAACCCGACGACCAACAGCTACAAGCGGCTCGTCCCGGGCTTCGAAGCACCGGTGAACCTGATCTACTCGGCGCGCAACCGCTCCGCCGCGATCCGCATCCCGATGTACAGCAACAACCCCAAGGCGAAGCGTGTCGAGTTCCGCGTGCCCGATCCTGCCTGCAACCCCTACCTCGCGTTCTCCGCGCTGCTGCTCGCGGGCCTCGACGGTATCGAGAAGGGCATGATGCCGGGAGAGCACACCGACGGGAACCTCTACGACATGGCACCAGAGAAGCTCGCGAAGATCAAGCATGCGCCGGCATCGCTGGATGAAGCATTGGACGCCCTGGAGCAGGACCATGACTTCCTCCTCAAGGGTGGTGTCTTCAGCAAGGACTTCCTGATGAACTTTATCGCGGGCAAGCGCGCGGAGGCCGCAGATGAAGCGAAGAGGCCGACGGCAAGTGAATTTTACCGATATTACGATGTCTGATATTTGATGAAGGGAGCAGGCATTCTTGCCTGCGTCACGTGGGCAGAATGCCCGCTCCTTAATTTCTTCCTCCCCCTTCCCCATGGAACTCACGCCCGATCTTCTCAAGACTAACCTCGACACCGTCTGGGTGCTCTTCACCGCCTTCCTCGTGTTCTTCATGAACGCCGGATTTGCCCTCGTGGAATCCGGCCTCTGCAGGGTGAAGAACACTGTGAACGTGCTGGCGAAGAACTACGTCGTCTTTGCGGTCTCGACGTTGGCCTTCTGGCTCATTGGCTTCGGGCTGATGTTCGGGAACGGCAATCCGCTCATCGGCCTCACCGGCTTCGCCCCGTCGCTCATCAACGGCTCAACGTCCTTCTCCGCACTGGACTGGACCTCCGTACCGATCGCGGCGAAGTTCTTCTTCCAGCTCGTCTTCGCCGGCACCGCCGCGACGATCGTCTCGGGTGCAGTGGCCGAGCGGATTAAGTTTCGCGCGTTCATCATTTTCTCCGTTGTGATGATTGCCTTCCTCTACCCCGTTGCCGGTCACTGGATCTGGGGCGGTGGCTTCCTTGCAACGCTCGCAACCCCTGTGCACGACTTCGCAGGATCCACCGTCGTCCACTCGATCGGTGGCTGGGCAGCCCTCACCGGCGCGATCATCCTCGGACCACGATTGGGGAAATTCACGAGTCGAGGTGAGCCGCAGACGATTCGCGGCCACAGCATGACGAGCGTCACGCTCGGGGGACTCATCCTCTGGCTCGGATGGTTCGGCTTCAATCCCGGCAGTACGATGGCGGCCGACGGGCGCGCCATCGCCCATATCGCCCTCACGACGAATCTTGCGGCTGCCACGGGCACAATCACCTCACTCTTGGCCTCTTGGTGGCTGCAGAAGAAACCTGACTTGAGCATGATCGTCAACGGTACCCTCGCGGGGCTCGTCGCCATCACCGCAGGCTGTGACGCCGCTTCCATGGTCGGCGCGGTCGCGATCGGCGGCATCGCTGGCGTCCTCGCGGTCCTGGCGGTCTTCGGATTAGAGAGACTCCGTGTCGATGATCCCGTCGGCGCGCTCTCCGTGCACCTGGTCAACGGCGTGTGGGGGACGCTCGCCGTCGGCATCTTCGCGACGACGGAGGGCTCCGTCTTCACGGGAGGCAACGGCCTGCTGTACGGAGGAGGTTTCACGCTCCTGAGCTCTCAACTGCTCGGGGTCCTCGCCGTCGGCGCATTCGTCGCTGTTGCATCATCGGCTGCATGGATGCTCATCCGCGCAACGATGGGCTTGCGCGTGAGCGCCGTGGAAGAGTTGGAGGGCCTCGACGTCGGCGAGCATGGCATGCCGGCGTACGTCCTGGATTCAGATTCTCCTCTTGCCAACGATG
>CAZLYW010000018.1:16853-18796 GCA_964563915.1 uncultured Candidatus Peribacteria bacterium
GAGCATGGCATGCCGGCGTACGTCCTGGATTCAGATTCTCCTCTTGCCAACGATGCCGCGGCATCTGCGGGTATGGGGATGCCCATGCCGGCCGAAGGCGCCTTTGCAGAAGAGCGAGTACTCGCGAAGAAGCTGTAGACCCTCTTCCGAGTCTCACAGTTACTGCTTGCTCTTGATCAGTTCCTCGAGATGCATCAGTCGTTCATCGATGCTCTTCACGTGTTCAGCGTAGGGATCTGGTGGCACGTATCCCAGTGGCGGCTCGGCGTACGTGCTGCTGGCAATCGCCGTTGCCGCCCAGTGCAACGTCCCATCCTTGTCGCGGAGACCGACGGCATCGATCTCGTTCCAGCCGGCAACCTTCGGGGAAGCGATCGTGAGTTTGACAGTCTTCACAGGCTCTGAGGGACTGACCGGAATCTCCGCCACGCCTATGCCGTTCTCGATCTTCACAGGATCATCTCCCTCCCAGAGAACGGCTTCATTCTCGCCGTCGATGGCCGTCACCTTGACCACGGCTCCAGGATTGTGCGTTTCGTAGACGACGACGGCGGTCGCATCGACCGGATCGCTGTACGTGAGCTGCAGCCATTCTTCTTGGCCATCCGTCGTGAGCGACGCCCAAGCGGTCAGCTGATCCCCGGCGAACGGCGAATTGGGCTCCCCGGTCGCCTGCTCGGGACCCCACCCGTGTCCGTTCTGTGCGATGCCCATCCCCCAGTCGCCCACGAACGTGGGAGGAGGCATGGAACGGAGAAGCGCCTTGAGGTAGATCGCGAGGAATGCGGTGAGCGCGAGGCACGTCAGTGTGACGGCAATGAGACATAGTGTCGCGGCGCCTTTGAGAAGATTGTCAGTCATAGAAGTGCTACGCAGTCTACCGTATGACGAAACAAGAAGGAAGGAATTACGAATCAAAGGAGAACAGCTTCACCAAAACAGCATCAGCCCCCAAAGGTGAAGGCATACCCCGCAACTCCTTTTCCATGAATCTTCAGCACGATTTCATGTTCTCCGTATTCTCCAGTGAAGAGGTTGTAGAGATCATTCTTATCGATCGTGATGCTCTTCGTTTTCTTTCCGCCAACGAAGACATCTGCTTGAACGGATTTCACGCCTTCTTCGAGACCGAGCACCAGGTTCACTTCTGACGCCAGCGCCCGGAACCGGATCTCCCCTTCCGTACTCCGCAGAATCTGATGTTCCCCGTCGATCAATTGCCACTCTCCGACGAGCACGTAGTGGTGGAGCGGCAGTGAAGAGGGTGCCGCGTAGGAATGGACTCGATCATCGGGATCACCGGCGCTGTTGAAGAACGCCGGCCAGCTGCGCGATCCCAGGTACGTTTCCGGCGAGCGCTCTCTGTATTCTGTGTCCTCTTCACCCTCTTTACCCTCGTCGCCCTCGCGGATCGAAGACCCGCGCTCGCCGATCATCGGTCCTGTCGCCGTTGCGCCGATCTCCGCCAGCAAACTCTGAATCGCGAGATCCGTCTCCTCGTAATTCCCTTCCCCGAAGTGCGTGTACCGGATGTACCCATCGGCATCGATCAGGTACTTCGCCGGCCAGTAGCGGTTGGCGAACGCGTTCCACGTCCCGTAGTCATTGTCCTGTGCAATCGGATACGTGAGGCCGTGCTTCTTGATCGCAGCGGCGACATTCTTCGGATCTTTCTCGAACACGAACTCCGGCGTGTGCACGCCAAGGAGAACAAATGGCTGGTCTTTAAACTTGTTCCAATATCCCCTCATGTACGGCAATGTCCGGATGCAGTTGATGCAACTGTAGGTCCAGAAGTCGACGAGGACGACCCTGCCCTTGAGCTCCTTGAGCGTGAGCGGCGGGGAGTTGTGCCACGGACCGAGGCCGGTGAATTCGGGAGCACGGGCGAGCTTGGGTAAAACCATATTCGAAGGAGTTGTAGCCCCCCTCTCCCGCTCGCG
>CAZLYW010000019.1:0-18290 GCA_964563915.1 uncultured Candidatus Peribacteria bacterium
AAGGCACGTCTGTCATTCCGAGTAGCTTTTCGCGAAGCGAAAAGCGTACGAGGAACCTGTTCTCACGAATCACCGCCTTGCATACCCGCGCATACCGCTTCGGGAACTTCTTCCTCGCATGCAATTGCAATGCACTCTCGTCACCGCAAATCAATGCTTCTTTCTTCTTCCTGCTCCACTTCTTTACGACTGTCTCAAAATGGATCGCATCCCACACATAAGAGAATGTTCTCGTGAAGACCAACTGCACTGGCCTCCTGTCGTGGGTATACGCCCCTTCATTGACACCTGTCGCATGCTCTTCCAGTCGCCGTGCAAGATTGTTGGTTACGCCGATGTAATAGCTCCTATCCGCACAACGGAGGATGTAGACAACGTATTCGCGACGCATGAGCGCAGCGTATGAAGCCAGGTTCGGTGACGCGAATGGATTGGTTTTCAAGATATGAAGATTTTCCCTTCTGGAAAAGTAAATCGGACGTTCCATGATGCGACAGAACAACGTCATGGATATATCAACCGCGCCTTCTCAAAACCCCTCTTTTCCGCTATAATTACTAGATTTTCGCATGTCTACTCGCGACCGTCTCCTCTCGGCCATCGACACACTCTGGGCTCTGGAACCGGCACTGCTCGGCAGGCTTCGTGACGCGACTCTGCGCGCATCGGAAGAAGATTTGAAGAAGATCGCGGCGGCGGTGATGGCGGCGCAAGAGAAGCAGGATATGCTCATCGCAAAACTCGTGAAGGCGGATCCGCAGTTCCCGCTTAAGCTCCGGCAGTTCCTCCACGACAAGCTCCAGGGAACCCGGGGGCAGGTGCAGGCAGGCGAGCAAACCGATCTCGAGAACATTACGAAGCAACTGGAATCCTCGTGATTGCCCATGCCTGGACACCCACACCAGTACCGGCACGGCACAGATCGCGAGGGGCGGCTCCCTGCGTTCACGGAACTGCCGCAGGTCCGTGACCACGATTTCCACGACATCCGGGATAACCTGGCCGCGGAACAGCCCCAGCAGCAGGACGGCGCGGCGGCGACCGAGCACCCGGAGAGCCCCGAAGACATGATCGCGAAGCTGGTCGGCAAGACGAACAACGTCATCGCCGAATTCCAGGAAGATTTCCGCGAGCTGCCGGACCCCGTCGGCGACGCAATGCGCGAGCAGATCCCTCTCTTCATCAAAGGATCAGTGCAGACTGGGGAGCGCAACGGGGTGCCCGGATTGAACGCCGACGAGTTCAACGGCGTGCTGGAACAGGTGACCAAGGGCATCCGCGACGTGCTCGAGTCGATCACGCGAGGCGCGAGCGAAGGCAAAAGCAAGGCGGAGCGCGAGGCGGAGGAGAAGAAGCGGGAGGCTCGCCACATCGACCAGGTGCGGGCGGAGATGGAGAGCCGTGACGTGGAAGGGCTCCTGAACGAACGCGTCGACAAAACGGTACTCGAGAACATTGACCGGCCGGACTTGATTGAAGGGGAGCTGAAGAAATTCCAGAATCGGCAGCAAAAGCTTCAGGAGGTGCAGGCGGAGATCCAAAAACTGAGCGTGGATATCCAGGACTTCCACAAGAAAGCTGGGGGGTTAGTGAAGGAGATCATGCAACCGCCCGTCGCCCTGGCCGCGGCGGGCGCCGCGGTGGGTGCCGCGATCGGCGTGTGGTTCTTCGGCGTCGGCGCGATCGTGGGCGCCGCGATCGGCGCGACCATCGGCTACTGTGCATCGAAGCTCGCAGCGCACTTCATCAATAACGCCGAGGCGCAGCGGAAGGCCGACGAGTGTAACAGGACAATCGATGCGGCAAGAAAACGTTTCACTGATGGGCAGAAAAACACCGGTGAGGCCGCCAAAGAGATCGCCGAAGACGGCAAGATTCTGAGTGCGGCGCCGGCATCAATCGGCAAAAAGCAACAGGAACTCTACGTGGAGCGGAGGGGCGAGATCGACGCGCGGCAGAAAGAGACGGCTGAGGAACGCGAACTGCGCGAGAAGAACGTGGGAGAGATGGCTGTTTCCCGCCGGCAGATGCAGGAATTCGTCGAAGAGCTGCAGAAGCGACAGAAAATCCTGCGGGAGCAGCGCGAAGAACTGGCGAAGGGCGAAGGCAATCTGAAAGACCAGCGGGACCAGCTGGAAGTGAACTCCGGGGAGATCAACGGCGCAATCGGCGAACTGGAGCGCACGCTGCCGCAGCTCCCGGCCGATCACCCGCAGGCGCAGGCGCTGCGCAGGCAACTGGAAACGCTGCAGAAGGCGCGCGATGACGGGGGTCACGGCCTGCGGCAGATCCAGAGCGCGCAGAGGGAAGTGGAGGAAAGCGGGCAACATGTGGAGAAGCAGATGACCGAAACCGAGACCCACCAGATCGACCTCGATGCGCACGACCGGTCGCTCACGCAGACGATCGAAGCGTTGCAGCAGAGCATTCCCCTGCTCCTGGAGCACGAAGGTCACTTGGGATCGAGCGCCGAAGAGCTGCAGAAGGGACTGGAGGAACAGCTGAAGGTCACGGGTGAGCTCGGGAGCACCATCGGCAAGGAGGCGCTGCGCGCGAACGTGATGAACGTGAAGAGCGGCATTGAGATGGGCATGGCGCGGCAGCGGATCAATACCCTGCCGCCGGTGGAGACCCCGTCGTTCGTGGCCAACGTTCTCCAGGGGACCTTTGAAGGTATCGGCCACGCGGCGAAGTTCGTCTTCAGCGAGACGATCGGTCACGGTCTCGACGTGGCGACGCGGTGGCTGAAAGACAACGTCCCGGTGATCGGTCATATTCTCACTTTCCCCGTCGACGTGGTTTCGGGAGTCCTGCACGGCGCAGGAGAAATGATTGAAGGACTCGCGACGATGATCGCGCATCCCCTGCAGACGCTGGAGGGGCTCTCCGCGCTCGTGAACTTCGCCGACCTGGAGAAGTGCGGCGCCGCGTGGAAGGAGATGGGCAAGGCGCTGATTTCCTGGAAAGAATTTGAGAGCGGGGAAATCGGCAAAGGCGTCGGCAAGGTCTTCTTGAACATCGCCCTGACCGCCACGGGCGTGGGCGCAATCGGCTCCGCGGGAAGCGTGGGCCGGCTCGCATTCATCGCTGCACGGGCAGGCGGAAGTTCGGTGGGCGGCGCAGTGATGCGGGCGACCTTCACCGGAGCGCGGGCGGGCCTGCGGTCATTCAACAAGGGACTGATGGAAATGCCGGGCTGGATCGCGCGGGCGCCGGGGCACGTGCTCTCGTTCGTCGGCAATGTCGCGATCAGCCCGTACAAAATTGCGCGGTACCTGCGTACGCCGCGGGCCGCTCGTCTGGAAGCGGAAATTGCGCGGGATGTCACCGCGCTCGGCGAGATCACGACGAAGATCGACGATTTCGTGATCGGCGGAAAGAAGGTCTCCGCAATCCCGGAACTCGCGGGCAGGAGCGCGCAGGAACTCGGCTCGATCAGCGGCGAGGCTCTGGTCAGCGCCGGCCTCACCGACGCGCGGTCGCTCCAGGCATTCGTGGACTTCCGCGGGCTGGTGCGGCAGTCAGATGGCCTGCAGGCGTCGCTCGCGGGCGGCCGCCATGCGCAGGAGCTCCGGGCAATCGCCGAGGAGGGAGTGATCGCTGACCAGGCGCTTGCGACGAGGACAGCCAATGGCATCGAGAGACTGGCAACCGAAGCGCGGAGGCCGTCCCGCACGCCCGCGGCAGCGCAGGCGCAGGCAAAGAGCCTCACGAAAATCGTCGATGACATCAACAGGGACCTCCCGCCGCAGCCTGCGCGCGCCTTCCAGGTGATTGAGACGACGGGCGACGGCGGCCTCATCGCGTTCGACAGCACAGGCACATTGAAGTACGTCAAAGCGGACGAGGTGGGCGCGTTCGTCCAGCGCGGCCGCGCCACCCCGTGTCCTGCGCCGACGCTGCAGAATCCCATCACAACGACAACGCGCACTGTCGACAGTGCCACCGCGCCCGTCGTGATGCCGTCGAGACCGGCCGAGCGGATTCCCGTCCAGATGCGTGGGACGGGAGAGAAGGGCTGGCTGACTATTGAGAACGGCAAAACCGTCTTCAAGTCAGAGAGCCCCGCCGGACGGACGGTGGAAGTGAACCGCCTCCATGCGAATAAGATGCTCGAGTCACGAGCGGCCTCCGCTCCGCCTCCCGCGCTGACGACAACGACGGTCAGAGAATCCGGCTCCGCGCTGCGTATTCTCGACAACGCCGATGCAGCGAAGATGCGCGTCGCGGAAGCAATCCTCGAATCGATCTCTCCTGGGAAGAAACTCACACCGCAACAGCAGCAGGCGATCCTCAAGGCGAATACGGGCAAGCTGCCCGTGGAGGCGCAGCGCGACCTGCTCGCGAAAGCGCAGTTCGAGCCGAAGGAGATCGACGCACTGCTGGAATCGGTCATCCGCAAACCCAAGCAGCCGGTGATGCCGCGCCCTGCAGGCGGCGCCGAATTCGGCGCGATCACGCCTGTGAAGGACTCCGACGTGATTCCCGTCCGGCGGGCGGGAACCGATGAGGTGGGGACGCTGAGGCGCACGGGCCCAGAGACGGTGGAGTTCACGCGGAGCGACGGCGTAAAGTTCACCGTCAAACCGAACGAAGTGCAGCAACTCTTCGAGAAGGGCCCCCGGACGCCGAGGATTCTCCAGCAATACCAAGAGATGAGCAGCCGGCCGGTGCTCAAGCTGCCGATCAGAGATGGCGATACGCTGAGCGTTACCATCCTCGAGGGCAAGGAATTCGGCGGACTCGGAGCCGGAGAGTCGGCAATGGTGAGAATGGAGAGCGGCAAGCTGTTCCTCGAAATGCCGGACGGCAGAAAGATTCCCATCACTCGTCCGCAGGCGCGCGCGCTCTTTGAACCAGGCACTGCGGTGCCGAAGGGCTCCCCTGCTCTGCACCGACAGGAACTGCGGAATCTTAGAGGCGGGATGGTTCTGGATGATCCGGCGCAAGCGCAATCGATCGTGAACAGATTGGAAGAACTGAAAGGTATGACAAAAACCCCCGACGCCGTCACGGTCCAACGGGGGTTGCTCAGGAACACGCGCACCAACAACCTCGATGACTTTGTCACTGCTCTCAGCAACGACATCGGCAGGCAGCCGAGTCATGCCTGGAAGATCATCGATGCGACGGCGGACGGTCAACTGATCATCTTCGACGGCAACGGCGTGCTCACAAAACTGAAGAATCCGAGTGAAATCAACACGTTCATCGAAGGCGCGCAGAACGCTTCGCGTGCAGCGACGGGGAAGCCGCTCCTCAGGATCCTCGACAACGCCGACGGGGCGCGGGTGCGCGTCGCCGAATCGATCGTCGGGAGGAAACTGTCGGTGGCGGAACGCGACGCGGTGCTCCGCGCGCACCACAAGTTCGCCGCAGAGGGCCGGACGACGCCGTACACAATCCCCGAATTGAAGGGGAAAGCAGGGGAAATGTGGCAGGCATTCAGCGGCAATGGCCGAACAACCGACATCGACAAATTGATGCGTACGGGTGTGACGGGACAGAGCGGCGTGCTGGATGTGGCGCGGGCACCTGTGCCTCGTGTAAAGCCCACCGTTCCCAAAGGCCCGTCCCCGGTTCCGAACGCAATCTCCGTGGGGCAGCCTCTCGCACCATCGTCCGTTCCGTCACGTGCCCCAATGGCCATCCCCGTTGCACTCGACACGATGGCGCCCGCCGATGCGCTGCGGTTCTTCCAGGCAAATCGGGGAAGGACGGTGAAGATCAAGTTGAACACCGGAGGGGAGCGTGTAGAAGCGTGGGCCGTGCACGGAACAATCGACGGCAATGTGGTCTTGAGCAATGGCAAGGGCCAGTACCTGCGGGAACCCCCCTCGAGCATCGCCGACCGGCTGAAGAATGCACGCGAGTTCGAAGGGGCGCGGCCGGTGCCGGCCCCCGCCCTCCGCACTGCGGAAAACGCCGCGGAACTCCCGAAGATCCCCATCAAACCCGGCGAAGAAGCGGTGATCCTGCGCAAGGACGGCACGCTGCTGCGCGGAATCGTGGGCTACGATTCAAAGAACGGCTGGCATGTCCGCAGCAAGGACGGATTAATCAAAACATTTGATGAAACGCATCCGAAGAATGTTTGGCACATCAACGAACTCCTGCACCTGGAGGAACATCACCTGCCGAAGAGCCCGAAGTACGATCACCTCCGGCTAGAGCTACGATCACGGGGGTCCGTGCGGGAGATCCGGCAGGCAAAGGGGGGGCTTTCTCCCCAAACATATGAAGAATTGTTTCCCAAAAATGCCGTCCTCCAACAGAGCAGTGGTGTTGGAAACTGTTGGGCGATCAGCGCACTCGCGAGCAAACGGCAGTTCCACTACTTCGAGCAGACCATGCGCACCTCGATCACGGAAGTGAAAGTGGGGGGGAAAGTGATCGGTTGGGAAGTACGGGTGCCGCTCGGCCAGAGTTCGGGCGAGATCATCCGCATCACGTTCAAAGACATCGCCATCTCCGGACGCAGCACGCTCCCTGTGAATGCGCCGGCCGGCTACCGCATCCTCGAAGCGACGCTCGCGAAGCTGGAGGCGCGGGTCCGGCCGAACGTCCCGACGCATACCCGCCTGGGAAATGTGAATCTTGATGTACTGAAAGGTGGATTCGGTCACGAAGCATTGGAGCACCTCTTCGGGCCAGCCCATGAGTACCTGCACATCAAGCCGCCGTCATTGCGCATGTCTGTTGCCGAGAACATCCATAGTGCCGAAGCCGCCGTCGCCGCGGCCAGAACTCCCGAGGCGATGATCGCCGCACGACGCGAGCTTGCACAAGCGAGAGGAGTAAGAGTGGAAATGGAACAGTATTTGCAAACCTTCACGAACCACCGGGACATCGGCACGATCAACAGTATCCGAAAATCTGGGGGATCCGACACTGTGAAGTACCGCATTCGGGGAGTGGATTACGATTTTCACCACAATCACGCGTATTCCATCCAATCCGTCGACCGCTTCAGGAAGACCGTCTCAATCGTCAACCCGCACAATACGGGGAGGCCCATTGTCCTGACGTGGGAACAGGCCATGGACGTGTTCGCCGACGTGAGCGGGATGCGGATTAATGCCAACGCGCTGTTCCGCAAGGAACCACTGCGTGGCATCGGCAGGACCGTCCCGCATGAACAGTCCGCGGTGGCAAGTGTTAGGGCGGCGGCGGAGAGAACCAACATCGCTCCAACATCAACGGTCGTCCCAAGTAAAAAAGGAATAACGGTAGTCGTTCCCAGTCAAGTGGAAACGATCAGTGTGCCCCGACAGCGGTTCATCGCTCCGGTCATCGAAGAATCGGGCACACTTGCACTCACGGGGACAGCAGATGAAATGCTTGGGCTCTTGAGCGGACGGAAGAAACTTGTCGTGAAACGCGGAGGTCAGATGGAACAGGGTTGGAAAATCGCGGGGAAGGATGCTCAAGGTAACTATATCCTTCAAAAGGAAAGCCAAACCATGAGCGTCAGCACTGAGTCGCTCGTGCGAGCCAATCTCAAACCGCATTTGGGGTCTGTCGAAGAATTGCAGCAACAGGCAAGGATTATGAAAAACATGGGCTTCACCCGCAAGCAGACAAGATTCCTGTTGGAAAATGGACATGGTCTTCCGAAGACAATGGATGCAACTCGATTGAAAAAACTCCAGGCCGAGTTACCCGCTATCCAGCAGGCAGTTTCGGATATCCGTCGCGCATTGGGCGAGAATGCCGAACTATCCCAACTCCTGGAGAAATATCTCCTCGATGTCGACCACAACATGTCCGTGACGAGTTACTTGAAGAATCCGAAACAGCGGAAGGTCGTGCTGAGGGAGTTGCAAGATCTTACAAGATCAAAGCGACTGAGTGGCGAACAATTCGAAAGAATCGTCGCAAGTATGCAGAACGAAAACCATCCCCTTTTCCGCCTGAATGGGGAGGAACTGAGCTTCACCGGCGGCAGGCCGCGCAGTGAGATTTTGCGTGAACAGCTCTTCGCAAAGGACAACACACTCTATCCGGTGAATGACATTCCTTCGGAACTCCAGCGGGCATTGCTCAATAAGTATGCCGAGAAACTACAAGGAGATGTATTGCCTCAACTGAAAAACCAGCTGGCGGATATCGTGAAAAAAAGCGGCATCTCGGGTAATGACGGTTTTCCAGCGATCGCCGCACGCGCGAAAAGCGCCGACGGTCTGATCGACAAGATCAAGAGAATGCGGGAAGGAAACGCGGGGAAGAATCCACGTCCAACCTACTGTCTCGGCGATATGCCCGACGCTGTGGGAGGCAGGATTACAGTACGGAACCCCGAACAGCTCTCACGCGTCATGGAAGAATTGGAACGCACGTTTGGCCAGGGAAATATTTTTGAGAAAGACAGTTTTTATACGAACGCGAAAAAACAAAACCATCCCTACCGCGTGATCACGTATACTGTCACTGTCAACGGCACCCCATGTGAAGTACAACTCATGACGCTCTCAGCGAACGTGTTTGCGGATCTGGGGCACAATACTATCTATAAACCGCTTCTTCCGGCATCCATCACTCAGGCACAAAACTTCGACGACCTTTGGCGCGGCGTAACAGCAAGAGAACTCCAAAACATCAATAGCCCGAGGCGAGTCTAGAATGTATGCATCTTTTCTGTTATAATTATCCATCGATTATGAACGCCACTATCCCTCCACAGGAAGAACTCCACTCATCCCGAGATGGTGAGAATGTTATCGCAATCCGCATCAACTATGAGGATGGCAAGAATGATGTGCCCGTGTACATTCGCATGTCGCAGGCAGACTGGCGAAGTCAGTTGGAAGAAGCGATGCAACATTTTACGGAAACGGTGGAGAAGCCTGGCAAAGGATTGGTGACAGTGCATATCGCCGAAAATGTCTCCGCTCCCCCCATCGGCAATCCTGCATCAGAATCAATAGTACCATGGGAGAAATACCGCGAACTCATGCATATTGAAACGCCCATCCTGAACCCGCGAATCGAAGAGGCATGTTCGCGCCTCAGTTCGCTCGGTGTCGATGCCGCAGTGATCGATGGCCTGCGGGCGGACACGCAATTCCGAAAAAACGACTCTACATTCCGGACAAATACGGAAAAATTGATGGTCGAGGAAAAGGATCGCGATGGTATTATCACCGCACTCCATGTTGCCAAACAGGCACATACGGATCAGTCATACGCCAAAGAGAAGTATCCGTCTTCACAGGACTTCGCCGACGTGCCGTACGTCAACCATTCCATTCAAATCGCCAACATGGCGCTGGAACTGGGAATGTCACCAGCCGCAATTCAGGCCGCTCTTCTACACGACGTCGCTGAAGATACGCGAATATCTCTGGAAGAACTCTCTCAGGTCTTTGCACCCGAGGTGATCGCGCTTGTTCGTGATCTCACCAGTCGTCCGGATGAATCCCGGGAACACTACATTGAACGAGTCTCCGAATTACAGGGAGAGGCGAAGGTCCTGAAGTGTCTCGACCGCTTGCACAATCTCCAGCGCGGATTTTGCCTCCAAGATCCGGCCTACCTCGAACGCTACATCTGGGAAACGGAAGAAGGATACAGCTCTGCATTCTCGCAACTCCCGCAGCTCGCGCCCTTGCAGCCGAGGTTCGCACTGCTGTTGGAAGGTTTGAAGTCCCTGAAGAAGAAATTGACAAGAATGTGAAGTATGTTGAATGCTGACATTCTCCCTATGTGTGACCAAAGAAACCCGCCCGGCCGCCGAAGCCTCGAAGAAGGCCGAGGCCTCGGCGAAGGCGGGTAACCCGCAACCGAATCAGGCAACAGCAACTTCCTCCTGTTCCACAGGAGCAGCCGCCTCCGCCTCCACCTGTTTATCCTTCGGGCCGAGGAAGACGATGTTATCGAGCACCACCTCGGTCTTGTAGTGCTTGGCTCCCTCCTTCTCCCAGTTCCGAGTCTTCAGGTGGCCCTGGACGAACATCGGGCGGCCCTTCTTCACGTACTCGCCGCAGGCATCGCCGAGCTTGCCCCAGGCGACGCAGTTATGGAATTCGGGGAGACTCTGCGTCTCACCCTGCTTGTCCTTCCACACGCGGTTGGTCGCGAGACCGAACGTGCAGACGGTTTGCCCTCCGGAGAGGGCCTTGACCTCGGGATCGTGCGTGACGTTCCCGAGGAGGGTAACGGTATTCACCGATTTCATAGAGAAATGGGGGAATGAAATACAAGTGCAGGCATACCCGCCTGCGAGGAGAAAGAGCGGAGGGGCAGCGTACGATCCCCAACAAGAACCGGAAGACCCCTCCAGCCAGATCACTTTCTGAGATTTGGAGTTTTTCTTTTTGCGAAGCCCATCCTGGACGTTCTATGGGGGTGTGGAACAAACGCCGGAACGGGGTGCCGGGGCTTACAGTTCGTCCCTCGTACGCTCGTCCTTCGACAAGCTCAGGACGAGCTACTCGGGATGACAAGCGCCATGAAAACACCAGCGCCTCGATACGCTCCGCGTTCCACGCGGAGCTACTCGGCGCGTCGAGTAGCCTCGCAACCTTCGAAGAAGGTGCGGGGCGTACCGAGACGCATTCCTTAATGAAGGCACGTCTGTCATCCCGAGTAGAAATTGCCGCAGCAATTTCGTACGAGGGACTCATGCTGATATTTGCTTACGCCGCCTCCGCCGCCTCCTCACTCGCCGCTTCCTTCATCTCCGCCTTCGCCGTCTTGCCGGAAGCCTCGACTTCGGCGCCTTCCTCGATGCCGGCGATCACTTCGTCGGCGTCTTCGACGGCCGTGTCCTCGAGCTCGGAAATCTTGTCGCCCTCCGGCACCGCCTCCGTCGCCGCTTCCTCCGCCTCGATGCGCGAAGAGAGCTCGACGGGCTCGATTTCGCCTTCTTTGATTTTCACGCGTTCCTCGGGAGCAACGTCTTCTTTGAACTTCAACAGCTCGACTTTGAGACCGAGCGCCTGGAGTTCTTTCACGAGGACGTTGAACGATTCGGGGATCGAGGGACGGCGGATCGGCTCGCCTTTGACGATCGACTCATACGCCTTGCTGCGCCCGATGACGTCATCGGACTTGATCGTGAGCATTTCCTGGAGCGTGTACGCGGCGCCGTAGGCCTCGAGCGCCCACACTTCCATTTCGCCGAAACGCTGTCCGCCGTGCTGTGCTTTGCCTCCGAGCGGCTGCTGCGTGACGAGCGAGTACGGGCCGACCGAGCGCGCGTGGATCTTGTCTTCGACGAGGTGGAGCAGCTTGAGCATGTACACCTGGCCAACGGTGGTCTGGTACTTGAACTTCTCACCCGTGCGGCCGTCGAAGAGTTGCACCTTACCGGAGGTCGGCAGTTTCGCTTGTTCCATGAAGTCGTGGATCTGCTCGATGGAAATGCCGTTGAGGGCTGGCGTTGCGATCTTGATGCCGATGGCCTGGCACGCCCACCCGAGGTGCGTCTCGAGAATCTGTCCGATGTTCATGCGGGAGGTGACGCCGAGGGGGTTCAGGATGATGTCGACGTGTGTGCCGTCGGCGAGGAACGGCATGTCCTCGCGCGGGACGACGCGGGAGACGACGCCTTTGTTGCCGTGGCGGCCGGCCATTTTGTCGCCGACCTGGATTTTTCGCGTCTGCGCGACGAAGACTTTGATCTGCTTGATAACGCCAGTCGGGAGTTCGTCGCCCTCCGCACGGTCGAAGAGGTGGACATCCACGACTTTGCCGCCCGCTCCTCCGGGGAGACGCAGGGAGCTGTCTTTGACGTCCTTCGCCTTGTCGCCGAAGATGGCTTGCAGGAGCCGTTCCTCCGGTGTCAGTTCAGTCTCGCCCTTCGGGGTGATCTTACCGACGAGAATGTCGCCTTCGTGCACGGTGGCGCCAATGCGGACAATGCCGTCGGCAGCGAGATCCTTGAGCTTCGCTTCACCGACGTTTGGGATGTCGCGCGTGATGAGTTCGGGGCCTAGCTTGGTATCACGCACGTCGGTGATGTAGGACTCGATGTGGACGGAATCAAACCAGCCTTCCTCGACGATGCGGTCGCTGATGATTACCGCATCTTCGAAGTTGTACCCTTCCCACGACATGTACGCAACGAGGATGTTCTGCCCGAGCGCTAACTCCCCTCCCTCGACGGAGGAGCCGTCCGCGAGCGGCTCGCCGCGGCGGACCTTCTGGCCGCGGATGACCCGCGGGCGCATGTGGAAGCATGTTCCCTGGTTGCTACGGACGAAGGTGTGCAGCTTCTCGGTGCGCTTTTTTCCGGACTCGTAGACGATGGATACTTCGCGGGCGTCGGCGGCGGTGACTTCGCCGTCCTCTTCCGCAAGGAGCGCATGGCCCGAGGCGCGTGCCGCGAGTCCTTCCATGCCAGTCCCGACAAGAGGGGCGTGCGGCTTGATGAGGGGGACCGCCTGGCGTTGCATGTTCGTGCCCATGGAAGCGCGCGTGTTGTCGTCGTGCTCCAGGAACGGGATGAGCGACGTGGAGATGGAGAGAATTTGCCGTGGCGAGACGTCGACGTGCGTAATGTCGCGAACGTGTGCGAGGAGCGGTTCGCCCGCTTTACGGGAGGAGACGCGAGTCGTCGGCAATTCGCCGAACTCATTGAGGTGCGTTTGTGCCTGGGCGATTGTCAGGTGCCGTTCCTGTTCGGCATCGACATA
Organism: uncultured Candidatus Peribacteria bacterium; assembly: GCA_964563915.1. GTDB lineage: Bacteria > Patescibacteriota > Gracilibacteria > Peribacterales > Peribacteraceae > JABFSS01. Next base: position 12,639 of record CAZLYW010000019.1, read on the forward strand.
ACTGACTTTGCTCGTGACGTACGCACGGACGGGGGCGCCATGCTTCCCCTCTCTCTTGAGGATCGACACCACCTTCCTGGCGGTCTCCTTCGCATCGACCCTGTCGCCTTCCTTCATGATTACTCTGCGGCTCTCTTTCACCGTCACATCGATGATACGGCCGAAGAGTTTCTCGGGATCGAGCGGAACCTCATGCTTCACTTCACGGTAGGGAGTTTCGAGGAAACCGTACTCGTTCACGCGGGCAAAACCTGCCAGATGGACGACGAGACCGATATTGGGGCCTTCGGGAGTCGCGATTGGGCAGATGCGGCCGTAGTGGCTGGTGTGGACGTCGCGGACATCGAAGCTCGCACGCTCGCGGCTGAGTCCTCCCGGACCCATCGCGGAGAGGCGACGCTTGTGCGCGAGTTCGGCCAGCGGATTCGTCTGGTCCATGAACTGGCTCAGCTGCGAGCTCGCAAAGAACTCGCGCATCGCGGCCGTGATCGGGCGGCAGTTGATGAGCTGGGTCGGCGTGACCGTCTCGATGTCCATCACTGTCATACGGTCCTTGATGATGCGCTCCGTACGCACGAGACCGACGCGGAACTTGTTCTGCACGAGCTCGCCGACGGACCGCACGCGGCGGTTGCTCAGGTGATCGATATCGTCGGCCACGCCGACGCCGTTATTGAGTTTCACAAGCTCTCGGAGGATGGCGACGAAGTCGCTCACCTGGAAGACGCGGTGCTGCTCGTCGCTCGGAGTCTTGAGGTTGAAGCGGCGGTTGAGCTTGTAGCGGGCGATCGATCCCATGTCGTACTTCTTGAAATCGAAGAAGAGGGAGTCGATGAGTTGCTTGGCGTTCTCCGGCGTCGCGAGATCGCCCGGGCGGATCTTGCGGTACACGCTCTGGTAGGCCTCTTCCACTGTGCGGATCGAATCCTTCTCGAGCGTCGAGAGGACAAAGTCGTGCTCGGCGGCCGTGACGTCCTTGAAGAGGTCGATGATCTGGCTGTCGGCGACGTAACCGAAGACGCGGAGGAGCTGCGTGATGGGGATTTTTCGCTTGCGATCGATTTTGCAGCTGATGATGCCGCGGCGGTCGGTTTCGATCTCGAGCCAGACGCCCCGCTTGGGGATGATCTTCGCGGCGTGGTACTTGGGATGATCGGGCATCTTGCTGAAGAAGACACCGGGCGACCGGACCAATTGATGGACGACGACGCGCTCGATGCCGTCGACGACGAACGTGCCGCTGTCGGTCATGAGCGGGATCGAGCCGAGGAAGACGTCCTGTTCCTTGATTTCCCCGGTCTCGCGGTTGATCAGCTGCACGTAGCCCTTCATCGCCGATTCGTAGCTCAGGTTCCGGCGCTTGCAGGTATCGGGGTCGTACTTCGGGGGGTCGAACGTGTGCCCGAGGATGCGCAGTTCGAGCTTCTTGCCGGAGAAATCGGTGATCGGCGTGATTTCCTCGAGCAGTTCTTTGAGCCCCTCGCTGAGGAACCACTTGTAGCTGAGGATCTGCATCTCGATGAGCGATGGCACGTGCGTGTTCTCCTCATCCTCGACGAGCGCGATGCGCTGCATCTCGACCTTTTTCGGCTTCAGACGCTGCGGAAGGCGCGAGAAGATGGAGGGGGTACGACCGGCAGGCGGAATCACGTGCGGATGGACCTGCGGGAGGACTTCCTGATCAACGTGCATCTGGTAGGGCTTCTTCGGCACGTTCATCTTCCTGAGCGGGGCTTTCAGGATGTCCTTTTGCAGAGACGGCTTGTTGCTGATCTTCTTGTTGAACTGCGCCCGGGGCTGCGGCTTCAGGATGGGCCTGAGTTTCGGCTTGGGAGCTACAGCTGGAGGCGCTGGAACTTTCTTGGCAGCTTTCGTGATCTTCTTCGGAGTTTTCTTGACCCTCTTCTTCGCTACTTTGATTTTCTTCTTGGCAACTTTTTTGACGACCTTCTTCGGAGATTTTTTGGCTTTCTTCTTCGTTGCCATAGGTCAAGGAGGGAAGTGCGGAATTCGTATCTTCGTTGCTTCGTGTTTTCGTACCATTCAAAGATACGAAGTAACGAAGATACGAACGTACGAGCGAACAGATCCACAGCACTCACAACACAATCGAAGCCACTGCAGGACGAGGGGATTCTATGGATTTTTATGCCCAGGTCAAACGATTTTCACGTTATTGACAAATAGCGAAAAATAATTTATTATAGACAACAGATCTATGGGGGCTTTCTCTATCCTCAAAGGGACGAGCCAGGCGGCAACCCCGGCCGCAAGATGTTCGGCGAGGGGGGCGCCATGATCGGCTACATGGATACGAGTGGAACGCTGAAGAAACCTGAAGAGTACACACCAGAGGAGCGTGATGCTCTCCGGCAGCAGTACGACTACTTCAGCAATCTGCCTCATGCATACACAGAGAAAGACCGTGCGTATATCCAGGAGGTCTTATGTAGGCGGCAGGAATCTGTTGAGTGACACAATGAAACGACCCGAACCCCCACGTGAGTTCGCGGCTATCGATGGGCACGATTCTTCTCTCCGGAAAGCACTTCTTGAGGATATCGACCGCTGCCGCGTCGGCGGGATCATTCCAGACCGGGAGGAGCACGCACTCATTGGCAACATAGAAGTTCGCGTAACTCGCCGGAATACGGAATCCCTTCCCCGGTGTGTGTGACGCCTTACTCGGGGCATGACCATCGACGAACACTGGCTTCGGCTGCGTGATGGTCAGGACCTCCAGGGGATGACCATCCTGATCCTGCATCCCGCGCAGCCGGCGGAGATTTTCCTGGAACGGAGTGTAGTCCGGATCGTTGGGGTCTTCATTGATGATCGTGACGACCGTCCGGGGACCGACGAATCGCGCGAGATCATCGACGTGCCCACTCGTGTCGTCGCCCTGGATCCCCTGCCCCAACCACAGGATATTCCGCACACCGAGATAGTCGCGGAGATAGTTCTCGATGTCCTCTTTCGTCAGATGCGGATTTCGGTTGGGATTGAGGAGACAATCCTCCGTCGTGATGAGGGTTCCACGTCCATTCACATCGATCGAGCCGCCTTCGAGGACCATCGACACGTCGAGTGACGGTTCTCCGAGTTTCTTTGCGAGCGCGGTCGGCATGGTGTCATCGAGTTCGTACTCCCACTGCCCGCCCCACGCATTGTACTTCCAGTCGAGGAACATTCGTTCGCCACTGGCATTTTTGACAACGATCGGACCATGATCGCGTGTCCAGCTGAAGTTATTCGGAATACGATGGAGATGGATGCGATCGCCATGAACGTTCGCCTTCTTCATTTCCTTTTTCGCGGCATGTTCCGTCTCTACATCATGGATGATGATATGGACATCCTCGCCCGCTTCGAGTTCTTTGACGATCCGCGCCCAGATTGCGAGAACCTGATCAAAGAGACCCGGCCAATGTCGGTCATCGTGCGGCCACGTAAGGATCGTCGCTTCGTGGGGCTCCCATTCCGCTGGCATTCTGTATCCCGATGCTGATGGTGATGGTGGGGACATGAATGAAGTCGTATACCCCGCAAGAACCACGGATAACTAATAACTAATCACGAGTAACTACTTCGTCAGTTCACCATATACTTCGGGCCTCCTGTTCTTCAAAAACATCCACGCTTCTTGGAGTGCTTTCACCCTGTTCAGATCGCACTCGGCGATCAGGATCTCTTCTTGATTGCCCGCCTTGGCGAGCACCGCGCTGCTCGGATCGGCGACGAAGGAACCGCCCCAAAAGGTGATCGCATCCTCCCGCCCGACGCGGTTCACAGCACAGACGTAGACGTTGTTCGCCGCCGCGTGTCCGAGCTGGGCATTCCTCCACATCTGCTCCCAGTCGCCGGTGATGTTCTCTTCGACGGACCCATCGATGACGCCGATGGCAGTGGGATAGAAGACGATCTCGGCTCCTTTGAGAGCAGCGATTCGTGCCGCCTCCGGATACCACTGGTCATAGCAGATAAGCGGGCAGATCTTCCCGTACTTCGTAGCGAAGACCCGGATGCCGGCCGCAGGTCCGGGGCTGAAGTAGTGCTTCTCGTGGTAGAGGATATCTTCGGGAATGTGCGTCTTGCGATAGGTGCCGAGAAGCGACCCATCGGTATCGAAGACCGGGGTCGTGTTGTAGAACATTCCATCGGGAGATTTCTCGAAGATCGATCCGCCGACAAGGACGATTTGGTGCTTCTTCGCGGCCGCGGCAAGCGCCTGCGTTGTCGGACCCGGTATCGGCTCGGCGGTTGTGAATGCACTCTGGTCATCCTCTCTTTGACAGAAGTACGGGCTAAGGAAGAGCTCCGGTAGGCACACGATCTGCGCGCCTCCTGAGCTTGACGAAGGATTGGCGGCGTCTCCGATCATCGCTAGCGCCCGCTGAAGATTGTCAGCAGGATCGGAGGACATGCGCATCTGGATGAGGCCGATGGTGACAATCCTCTTTTTCAAGAACAACACAGTATCACACCACTAAACGCGTCATCCAGATTCAGGAAGAGATCCTTCGCAGTTTCACTCCTTCTCCCGCATGCGGGAGAAGGTGGCGCGCCTCGGGCGCGCCGGATGAGGGCAGGAAAAGAAGCAATCTCTCATGTTCACACGCCCTCGAAGATTCTCTAGAATACAGATCATGAAAAAATTCGACTCCCTCTCCCCCGCTCTCCGAAAATTCATCATCCCGGAAACGGATCTTTCCCAATCCGGCACGGTCAGCATACTCGTCGGGAAGAGTAAGACTCCCGTATCAGCGTTCGCCGAGCGGACACTGCGCCACTGCAACGGCGGCGCGACGCTCCAAGCCGCGCTGTGGTTGAAGAACCACGTCGACAATGGCGGCAAGATCGTCGTGACGATCGCCGGAGCGCTCAGCTCGTTCCAGGTGGGCGTGACGCTCGCGGAGCTGATCCGAAAGGGGAAGGTCCATCTGGTATCCGCAACAGCGGCGAACCATGAGGAGTCGTACTACCGTTATGTCGCTCATTCGTACTATGCCTACATTCCGCGCTACACCGAACTGACCCCCGAGCAGGAAGCGGAACTGCGCGATGCGGGGCTGCGCCGTATCACCGATACCTTCCTGCCGGAAGACGAGAGCGTGCGCATCATGGAGCCGCATTTGTTGAAGATGTGGCAGGACGCGGAGAAGAAAGGCGAGCGCTACTTCCCCCATGAATACTTCCGCCGCCTGTTCGCCGAGAAATTGATTCAGCCGGACCCCATGGCGAACAAGGACGACTGCTGGACGTACGCCGCGTACGAGAAGAACATCCCCATCGTCATCCCAGGCTTCGAGGACTCGACAATGGGCAACGTGTTCTCCAGCTACACGTACGACGGCAAATACCGCAACAACAAGAGTGTCGTGCTCAACCAGAGCATTATGAAGACCGGCATCGAGTACTTCACCTGGATGTACGACTGGTACATGGAGACGGCAAAGGAGAGTCCCATCGCCTTCCTGCAGCTCGGCGGCGGCATCGCGGCCGATTTCCCCATCTGCGTGATTCCCTCGCTCAGGCACGACCTGCAGCTCCATGACGGCATTCGCGACTGGGCGGGCTTCGTCGAAATCGGCTCCTCCCCCATGTCCTACGGCTCCTACTCCGGCGCGGGCGGCAAGGAGAAGATCACCTGGG